>JAFGOB010000107.1 GCA_016926695.1 Dehalococcoidales bacterium
AAATGCTGGAAGACTAATAAGGAGGTAATTTATGCCTCGTAGAATTATTGGCCAGTGCAGCACTAACGACTTCAAAGACATTGAGAAGTTCGCCATTTCGCAAGATGTTAAGTCAATCGAGTCAAACGTTGCCAATTTATCCAGGCGTCAGAACATGGCTATTCGGGTGATTTACCATTTTCAGCAATGTGGCGTGCCTTACAATATCCTCTTGAAGATACGTGAAGTACTGGTCTGGGAAATGCCTGGCAAAGGGCTCGCGTTCGAGTACAAACTTACCGACCCGGGCGACGCAAAAACTGCAAAACTTCTCCAAAACATGCAACCCCTGAAAGGAAATGCCCATGAGTGAAAAGGAAAACATTGACCTCGTTGTGGCAGCTCTCCTGAAAGTCCCGGAGAAAAAATTGCTTCTCCTTCATCTGGTGAACTCTATACCAATCGTTAACGGGACATTTGATTATCACGAGCTGTCAAAACGCCAACTAGAGATCAACCTGGCGATTCAAGAAGCGAAGGTATACGGTTCTCATACCCTGCAGGCGGTAGATTCTCTGGTCAGATTGAGGGGAAAGGAGGTGTAACTTGTGGGACCTGCAGCAAATCATAGAACAGAATGACCAGGCAGCTTTAGATGCCATCATGCGGGGGCGAAGTGTTGAAACAGCTCAATCTCCCCAGCCTGAAGGCTGGGCGCTGTCTTTACTCGCTGAGATGCTTAAGGTTGGGCCACCACTCTTGTCCGAAATTGTCGAATGCCTGCAAGGAATCAAAAGCATCGAGGAATTCGTTTCCCTGGTGCGAATGCTCTTACCCGAACACGAAGCGGAAATTATGTCGGCTCCCAAGAATAAAAGGGTTTACAAGTTCTGTTTCTATTTCGGGAAGAAGTATTACCCTCTGCCGGCGAATACTGATTGTCCCCCATCGGAATGGACTAATGGTATGCCGGTAGTACTCATGGGGATGTCGTACTCCGGATACCACAATCTCAACATACGAAGAGGCTATCTGATGTTGCTCTCGCTCGTAGTCTATCCTTACGAAGGCGATGAACGGGATCTGGAAGACGATTCGGTTCCATTCAACCCGATGGTCTCATCAGCCGGGAAATACAAACCTTCGGCCAACGATATCCGTTGGTTGAAAGACCTTCTTGAGTCTCTGTCCGACGGCGGCGAATGGATAGCTCCCATGGGATTTCGAATTACCAAGTTGTCAGACCATGAAATTGAGCTAAAACAAGCGGTCGACAACGATACTGTAAAAGAGACTATAGCTCGGACGCTTATTATCGCTGGTAAGCTCGGCATTGCAGCGAAGTTTAAAACTACCGGCAGGACTTCAAAAGAAAAGCTATGCGCCGCACGGATACCAATTCTTGACCTGGTGCAGCGTACCGTTGGGGAGGATATCGTTAAACAGATCCCCGCGGAGGGATGGCATCCGAAAGACTTACATCTGATGACCGACAACACGAAATACGATGGCGTCGGCGATTTTGCAGACTGGGTCTGCGGTATCACCGGTTGCACCTTGCTGGATAGCAGTTACGAGAATTGTCAATATATCGAGGGTGAAGGTGAGCCTATTTTCAAGTGGACGAAGCGAAACGTTGACATCCTGACTAAGGAATGGCCGAAAGTTCAGCGAATAAGAGCAAAAATAGATACCATCGTAGAATGGCTTGAAGAAGATCCTCCAGTTCGGTTCGGTGAACTTGTCGACTATCTGCTATCCCATCCCGATAAACCCAAAAAGCCTAAACAATTCGATTATGATTTCCTGGATCACCTATGCGTATTAGACCAGGCTATTGAGGAGGAAGAAGATGACAATTCCTGAGGAAATTATGCCAAAAAATATGCCAAAACAGCCGGCTTTCAGCTGGGCCGTGCCCAAAGAGCTCGGCATCCCACCTGACCCGCTGCGCCTTAGGCTCGACTTCCATCACCAATCTACGGTAATGACCTATTTCCATGATGAGACGGTTATAACCAAACAGGTTGATGCCATGGATGTCGCTCATGCTTTAGCCAGGGAGCTGTCGTTCGGCACCGGACTATTGCCCAATAATACCCTCTGGTGGAAGAATACCCGAGGCGGACCATTATTCGCAATCTACGTTGAGCCAAAAATATGGCGGCTGGCGCTCGAAGAACGGATCGATAAACCGCCGAAGCGCTTCACTATACCACTGCCAGGCTTTATCTTTCTTTGCATGCAGGGGCAACCGCCATGGGTTGTAGCCTGTAAAAAGAAGCCGACCAAAGAGACGGATATTGTCTACCATGCCCCGCTTGCGAACCTCTTTAGAAATGGTAAATCTTGTCCTGGAAGTCACAAATACCCAACGAGGATCGCGGATATCGCCCCATCGTTCTTTACAGCGTTCTTTACCGCTACGGCAGATCTCAAGGACAGATCGAAGAAGTATCCGGATAACGTGATTAAACTCTGGAAATCTCTCGAGGGGAAAAAGAAATACCCTTATGATGACCTGGTTGATTTTGGCAAGGTCGGAGACTTAATAAGATTCGGAGATATAGACGAATGAGCTATAAAGTTGCTTTCCGTGAAATACAAACGGATCCCAATATTGTTGTTGTCGGAGTTGGCGGCACCGGCAGCCTGGTGGCAGATGGGCTGTGCAGGCTTTTTACAAAAACCGACGCTAACATTATGCTGGTCGACTATGACCGGGTGGAAGAGCATAACCTTTTACGTCAAAACTTCTACCCTGGGGACGTAGGCAAATTCAAGTCTCAGGTTATTGCCGAACGCCTTGCCCGTTTTTACGGCAGACCTATAGGGTATAGTGTGTTTCCTTTCGAGAAAGACCTGCTGGATGAACACTGGGGAGTCGGCATGATCAAGAAGCCAGGGAATCTAATCATACTCGGATGTACTGATCAGGCGGAATCACGTCAGCGCATTGCCGAGAGCATCTCCTGGCAAAACTGCTGGATCGATGCTGGAAACGGTTATCAATCCGGGCAGGTACTCATTGGCAACACGGTGGATAAGAATCTACTGAAGGAGTCTTTTAACATCGGGCAGCATAGCGTTATCCGTCTTCCTGCGCCGTCGTTGCAGCTCCCCTCTCTCCTGATACCACCTGCCAGTCCGGAAACACCTCGTGATTGCGCCGAAGCGATTGAGGATAATTCCCAATCCCCTGTGATTAACCAGGCTATGGCAACAATTATGCTGGATATCTTGTGGAAACTTATCACGGACCGACTTAACTACATGGGAGTATACATTGACCTGGAATCCGGAGCATTGCAATACGTGCCGGCGATGCCGGTAACTATCGCCAGAATGTTAAGTATGAAGGAATCAGAATTATTCCAGAACAGATGTGCGCTTGGGGCGAGGTATCACTTGTGAAACCAGTAAATTATTTAACGAATACAGCCACCGGGATAGAGGGAGAACCTGGAGTATTTTACAATTATATCCTGGCATCTGACGGCGTGTATCTCAGAGCGCAGAATGCCCTGTTATCGGCGACAGTGAACATCGCTCGTCAAGAAATTAGAGGACTGGCGCCGCTGCAGGAGGAAATACTTCTCCGGCACGGGAAAATACCTCTTTATCTTCTTAACCTGGCAATATCGGTTCTCTGCACCAAGCCGGATATCGAGCAATATCTGGCCATTACCTGGGAAAATAACAGCTATAGTCTAAAATCTCCCCAGGAGGGGACTGGGGGAGCTGTGACTTATGAGACTTTTGATAATACTGTCATGGATATTCATAGCCATACCGGCGGCATGCCGGCGGAATTTACCAGCATCGATGACGCCGACGAACAGGGATTCCGTTTTTCTGCCGTTGCCGCAGATTTGCGAAGTCTGTTTCCGACAATAACCTTAAGACTCGGTATTTACGGTTATTTTCTACCCCTGGAAAAGAGCGAAGTATTTAAGGAGGTCGTATGAAAGCACAATTAAAAATCAAGTGTCTCGGCTGCATGAAGGATATTGGCGCCATAAGAATGGATACTGCCGACATGCCCAATGACCTGCAAAATAGGGTTAATGCAGTTATTCTAAAGCACCGCTGCGACTGCAAATATTACCGCTGATAAGGAGGATTATTTAATGCAAATTCCCCAGGGTGTCCGACTCGCACACAAAGTACCGGATAATGAATGTAAAGTCTGTAATTTGAGCACATCGGATCATACAGTTAATTTCAGCTTTCCAGTTGAAGATAGGTCGGCTTCAGATGGAGTAGCTTATCAGAAAGTCTGTCTAAAGGACTGGGCGAAATATAACAAAAAGGAGGCAAAGACCATGGACGAATCAGAGAAAATCATCGAAGGAGAGGGTGCCGTTGTGAACAAGGAAGAAGCTCCATCCCCAGCTCCAAAAGTACGGGATGAGCTGAAAGTCAGCGTTATCATCAAAGGTGACCATGTCTTTATAGGAGCGCAAGCGACCGATTGCGACCCTAAAATGACATTCCTTACCGGCGACCTCGCAGCAGCTCTCGAGCGGATCCCCTCGTTTATCGAGGAATCAAACCAGCAATGGGACGTCTCATCGCGTAATCCCAAGTCAAGCGTTCCCGAACCGACTCCTCCAGCACCGAAAAGATCCGCTACAACCGCAGCAAGCAAGCCGGCTCCCGCGAAACCGGCGCAAGCCAGTTTCTTTTAAGCCTACACCGCCATCGAGGTCGACGGTGGTTTTTGAGCAAAATAATTAAAAAAGGAGTCTAAATGGATGTAAGAGTCAGTAAACTCAAAGAAGTCATGGACCTGGTCAAGCCAGTGGTTCCCAAGAAACCCACACTGAAGGTTGTTTCCCATCTTTGTCTGAATAATGGCAAGGTGATAGCGACCGACATGGAGACAATGGTCATCGTTAACATGGCTGAAGCAAAAGAGCCCATGTTGCTACCCTACAACTCTGTAGCTGAGATGTTAAAGTATATCCCCGGCTACGAATCCCTGCACATCGAGCAGAAGGGCACAACAATTCTGTTGACCTGGCTGGAAGGCAGCGCAAGTTATCCTACAGAGGAATTTGCAAACTACCCCCAGTTACCGGAAATGGTTACTCGAGGCGAAGCATTACTTGACGGCGACACTTTAACCACAGCAATATCAGACGCCTTCCCCTATGTCGCCCAGGAAGACAACCGCCCCACCTTAAACGGAATAACCCTGGTACTGGGAACACCTGTTGAAGTCGCTGCCGGTGATGGGTTCCGGATGTCTCACAAGGCTATGGGACTCTCCTTCCCGTTGGAGGAAAAAATCATCATTCCTGCGCATTCTGCGGCAATCATCGAACATGTCTTTAGAAGGACACCCCGAACGCCGCCCTCAAGCGCAGATACATTAGTCCAGGCGATCACCTCAAAACGGATGCTCAGGCTATCGCTTGTGGGAGACAGGAAGCTAAGGCTGGATTTCGGGACATCAGCATCGCTCTTCGTTAATCTCATTGAGGGCAACCCTCCGGATTGGTTAAAACTTGTTCCGAAGGGAGATCCCCTCATGCAATGCCAGCTATTTGCGCCTCAGTTTGAGGCAGCCGTTAAAAGGATCCGTGACATCGCCAAGGAAGGCAGCGGGATTGTCCGCATGGAATTCTCCGAAGGGCGTCTGAAGATGTCTGCCAAGGGTGCTGATCAAGAAATCAGCACTACTATTGACACCCTTTTGTCACAGGGAGAACCAGCAAGGACCGCACTCGACCAGAAGTACCTCATAGAGTACATCAGCGGCAAGCAGGGCATCGTAACCTTCTCCAAGTACACAGACACAGGCCCTATCGTCTTCGAGTACCAGAAATCGCCAAAAGTATTAATCATGCCCATGGCGGCGAAATGGGACGACGAAGAAACCGCCGCGGAAACACCTGCCGATTCAGAGGCGGAACAAACTGAACCGGTTAACGAGTCCGAAGAAGAGTCAGATTCTTCAACGGAAGAGGAAACCGAGGAAGTTACTGAACCGGCGACAACCGAATAAGGTCGATACCCGGGTATTGACCTGGTAGGGGTGCTGGGGGCTGGGCTCTCGGCACCCCTACTTTGTTAGTAATATACCATAAAAGGAGGCTATATGCCCAATTTAACCACAAATCTCTACGAAATGTTATGCCAAACCTGTAAAGACTGTCCTTATCTTGTCAAAGATCTCGATGGTGTCCACGTAGACTGTGATCCACCTATGGGGGAATGTGCGTTAGAACACAATAAGAAATAAGAGGAGGTGAATAATGACTTTACCAGGATTACAACAGCCACGACCAAAACAAGTTAACGGCTGGATTGATGACCTTGTGGGTGCTCTTACAGATCCTATCATCTGCTGGCCATCGCCATGGAGTGCCGATATCCCGGAGAACATCAAGAAACAAATCCCACTCGAACGGCTGATCATGAACATGAAGGTTTCAAAGGAAGGCGGAGTACCGGTCGGTGATTGCGAAGCCCTTATATACATGTATCCACGGTCATTGGAAGCCCCGATGGGATACGAATGGACGCATATCTATTCGTACTGTTTTACTAAAGCCATGATATTCATGAAAGTCGATGTACCTCCGGATATTCGCGTTGACTCGCTGTCTGATTATGATATGCGACAGCTCGATGATCTGAAACGCTTCATCTACGATAAGCGAGTTCAAAATCGCAAGGAAAAAGCCCGGGTCCAGGAAAAAGAAGTGGAGAAGAAGGAGCTGGAAGTTAAACCCGCACAATCAGCATTTTTCTAACAAGGAGGTAACCATTTGAAAACTCGCATAGTACACTGTGTTTCCTGCGATGTTCTTGTTATCAACAATGTTATCTGCCACGAACTTGGATGTCCGGATGCATGGAAGGATGAATTAAGGACATGTCCATGGTGTGGCCAAAAATTCAAACCCGAAAGCAAAGAGCAGTTATTCGATTGCGACGACTGTGCTAACAGCTATCACGGGTATTAGGAGGTGAATAGTGTCAACTTATCGAGGTTATAAGTATCAACAAGCCGGTCGCCTGGTTGTAACCAGGGACGGCAGGGACCTTTCCCCAAAACCATCACAGAAACTATGGAATCATTCTCCTGACGGCTTCCAGTGGGGATATGGCGG
>JAFGOB010000108.1 GCA_016926695.1 Dehalococcoidales bacterium
ACTAAAGTACTGACATTCTGGAGTCGACATCCGGGTCGCCAGAGGACTCCGCAAGTGGATAAGGTGACCGGAGCCTGCTCGTCCCTGACTCAGCCGGCTGCTCGACTCGACTTTCATACTTCATGGTGACTCTGACAAGAGGCATGGACGATTCTCACGGTACCCCGGCAGGCGTTAAGGAGAGTCGGGGTACCTTAAAATGGTCGATATATCATCAAGGCTTCTCCTCCATTTATGAACCCACGGTGTTAAGTGTGTAATCGGGTAAGTACGGAGATGGGAGGAGACGGCCGGATCTACTGCGGCTTTCTCAGCATAGCGATGAGGGGTATTGTTGTGCCGGGGTAGCAGGTCTCGAAGACTGTGTTGAAACCGAAATGGTGATACATGGCCTCATTTTTGCGGGTCTCCGTTTCAAGGTAGCAGGGCAGGTGCAGTTCATCGGCTTTTTTCAGCACCGGTTTCAGTAAAGCACTGGCAAAACCCTTTCCCTGGAAGGAGGGATCAACAGCCAGCAGCCCCAGGTAGAGGTGGCGTTCAGGCGCGTACTTTCTTTTAATTTGATGACAGCAGCGGGCGGCTAGGAACTCGCCGCGAATGAACCGCCAGCCGCATTTCAGCGGCAGCAGGGGATTGCCGCTGCTCAGAAACGACCAGAAGGAAATGCCACTTCCCGGAGGTACCCACATCGCCACACCTTCACATCGGGGTGAGGTGACATAACTCTCAGCCGTGCCCTTGGTGCTCATATTTAAATAGCATGCAAAACTGTAATGCAGATAGGCCCTTTTTCGCTTGTCCGGTATCAGATAGACGAAATACGGGGATTCTTCAAATGCCCGGGCACAGCATATGGAAGCGGGTTTAACCAGGTTTTTCTCAATCTTCAGCAGACCGCTGCTTTCTAACATGTTCCTCTACTCAGGTTTATGATTCAAAACACAATGCAACCAATATATCATGAGACTGTCGGAAGATACAACCTTCGCCCGCCTTAAGCCTATTTTTTATTAAGGCGTTCAGCCGCTATAATGGAGTATAATATCAAAAATGCACCGGTAAATAACTGTGCCTTGTAAGCGGGCGCCGGCTGGTATCGGAGACGGCCGGTTTATGAATCGATTGTAAAGGAGACAGCAATGAATAAAAAAGGAAGAATTGCCATTTTATCCGGCGGAGGCGATTGTCCGGGTATAAATGCAGTAATAAGGGCTGTAGCCAAGAACGCAATACTGGGGTACGGGATGGAGGTTATCGGCATCGAGGATGGTTATGACGGTATAATCCGCAACCGTTATCGTAAACTCAAATTCAATGATGTTTCAGGCATAATAACCCAGGGCGGCACCATCCTGGGTACATCGAATAAAGCCAATCCCTATCGTTATGCCGTTAACCATAATGGCAACCTGGAGTTTAAAGATGTCTCCACGGAAGCTATAGAAAATTTACGCAGCATGGAGATAGACTGCCTGGTGTGCATCGGCGGAGACGGTACCCTGAGTATTGCCAACCAGCTTTTCTGTGACGGTATTCCCATTGTTGGGGTACCCAAGACCATTGATAACGATCTGCTCGGGACGGATGTCACCTTCGGCTTTGATTCCGCGGTCAGCGTAGCAACGGAGGGCATAGACAGGATACACAGTACGGCCCAGTCTCATCACAGGGTTATGATCGTGGAAGTGATGGGGCGTAATGCCGGATGGATCGCCATGTATTCCGGGATAGCGGGTGGAGGAGATATTATACTGATTCCGGAGATACCTTACGACCTGGATGTGGTCACGGAAAAGGTCAGGGAAAGAAGCAGGACGGGAAAACGTTTCAGCATTATCGTCATCTCCGAGGGCGCCAAGTCCAGGGGGGGTAATGTTGTTATTCAGAGGATAGTAAAAGAAAGCACCGATCCCATCCGCTACGGCGGGGTAGGTTTTATGTTGGGCGACATGATAGAGCAAGCCACCTCGATTGAGACCCGCACGGTTGTGCTGGGTCACCTTCAGAGAGGAGGAGTGCCTACCCCCTACGACCGTGTTCTGGCTACCAGGCTGGGGACCAGGGCGGTTGATATGATAGACCACCAGGTTTTCGGCTGTATGGTGGGTATGCAGAAGAATTCGCTGGTGGAAGTACCGCTGGTGGAAGTGGCTAAAGGCCAGAGAACGGTACCCCCGGACGATGAATTGGTCAGGACAGCCCGGGCAGTAGGCACCTGCCTGGGAGACAGACTCTAGTACTATCACAATCTCATTCGCGACAATTTGATGGTGGATCATGGTTGTGTTGTAATGGACTAATTTCCAGGATACAGTTAGAATAACCTATATGTCTGAGAACAAAGTTAATCCAGCCCATCATAGCGGATCCCGCTTTTATTACGGCTATATTATAGTTATCCTGGGATTCTTATGCCTGATGGTGTCTGCCGGGCTGTGGGACAGTTTCGGTGTCTTTATGAAGCCGCTTCTGGGTGACTTCGATTGGACCCGGGCGACCGTTTCCTCTTCTTATTCTTTGTCTTTCCTTATATTTGGTTTGATGGGTGTTATCGCCGGTGGATTAACGGATAGGTTCGGTCCCCGGCTGGTACTGACGTTCTGCGGCTTGTTTTTGGGGGCAGGCTATCTGTTGATGTCCCAGTTGAACTCCCTCTGGCAGATTTTTCTCTTTGAAGGGGTGATTATCGGTGTTGGTATGAGCGGCCTCTATGCTCCCATAGTCGGTATGGTAGCCCGCTGGTTCGTGAAGAGAAGAGGATTGATGACGGGGGTGGTATTAGCCGGATTGGGATGTGGTCAATTAGTCGGACCGATCGTGATAAGCCGGCTTATCGATGCCCATGATTGGCGTCTTACTTATATCTTTTTGGGAATAGTCATTCTGGTATTTCTGGTGGTCTCGACCCAGTTTTTAAGACGAGATCCCTCGCAGATGGGATTGAAACCTTTTGGCGCCGATGAAATCCGGCAACAGTCTTCGGGATCAGTTGACGGGGCATATTCATTAGCTGAGGCTACGCATACCTGGCAGTTCTGGATAATGATGTTGATCAAACTCTGTTACGGATATTATATGTTTTCTTTCGTGGTGCATATCGTGCCCCATGGTACGGACCTTGGAATCTCGCCTGTCAACGCCGCTATTCTTCTTTCTATCAGCGGAGGAGGAGTGGTTATCGGCAATTTCGTGCTTGGGCAGGTAGTAGATAAAATCGGTCCCCGCAAGGTTTTTATGCTGTGCTTCGCCGCGGCAATGGCTATGATGTTGTGGCTTACCCAGTCTGAAGACCTCTGGATACTTGCCGTCATCGGTTTCATTATCGGACTGGCGAATGCAGGTAACATGACCTCCGACTCCCCTCTTGGGGTCAGGCTTTTTGGCCTGAAGTCTATCGGCTCAATCGTAGGGGCCTCATCAGGCGCTTATTCTGTCGGTGCTGCTATCGGCCCGATTTGCACAGGTTATATATTCGATTCAACCGGCAGTTATCAACTGGCTTTCCTGATCGCGGCGATCTTCTGTGTCTGCGGGTTGGTACTGGCCGCTGTAATCAGGCCGACTGAAAGATCGAAAACCAGGCTTTAACAGCATAATCGCTCTTTTAGCACAGCCCTGTTTTTTTCAGGTGAATCGGGTTATGAAACTACAGACAAAACAGGTTAACTTTATAGCTAATTTATGGTATAATTATCACGATGGTTTTAGAAGTATCCCCCGGAGCAGAAAAGGCCAATCTTGCCGATTTTAATGGCCAATGCGCTTGCACTCAAAGGGCTTCCTGCATATTTAGTGCCGTACCATAATTTTTTAAACAATCAGGAGGTAGTGCCTTAATGGTTAATGATAACATGAATCCTTTACCTGGGCCTGCCGAAAATGAAAATAATAACGAAATACCTCTGAATGATGAGTCTGTAAATAGTTCCGCCACCTATACCGCGGAGAATATCCAGGTGCTCGGTGGACGAGAAGCCATGCGCCGCAGGCCGGGCATGTATATCGGAAGTACCGACCAGCGTGGTCTTCATCACCTGGTCTATGAGATTGTGTATAATGCCGTTGATGAAGCCATGGCGGGATACTGTAACCGTATCTTTATCAATATCCAGGAGGACAACTCCGTCAAGATTGAAGATAACGGACGCGGTTTCCCTGTTGAAATGCACCCCACTACGGGAAAATCCGCCCTGGAGACCGCTCTTACAACCCTCCATGCCGGAGGTAAATTCGGTGGAGGTGCTTACCAGGTCTCGGGAGGCTTACACGGCGTCGGCGCCAAGGCAGTCAATGCCCTGTCCGCGTGGTTAAGGGCTGATATCAAGCGGGATGGAAAACTATACAGTATTGAATTCAAACAGGGCATTCCTCAAGACTCCGTGCGGGAGATAGGTGAGGCGGAGGGGACGGGTACGACCATAACATTCCTGGCGGACAGCGAAATATTTTCTACTTCCGAGTATGATTTCGATATTCTGGCCGACCGGATCAGGGAAGTCGCGTATCTCAATAAAAGCCTGGAGATCAGCATCAGGGATGAAAAAAAGGATGTTGAAAAGACCTTCTATTTTGAAGGAGGCATCAGCGGATATGTCTATCACCTTAACCGCAACAGGGAAGTAAAACATCCCAAACCGATTTATATCTACAAACAGGTGGATAAAACATCTGTTGAAATAGCCTTTCAGTATAATGACGGGTATTCCGAGTCCATTTACAGCTTTGCCAACTGTGTGAATACCATCGACGGCGGAACGCATCTGACGGGCTTCCGCACGGCTTTGACTCGTGTCCTGAATGATTATGCCCGCAAGAACAAGCTGATGAAGGATGAAGACCCCAGCCTGACCGGCGAGGATGTGCGGGAAGGTCTGACGGCTATCGTCAGTGTGCGGCTGGTCGAGCCTCAGTTTGAAGGCCAGACCAAGGGTAAGCTGGGTAACGCCGAGATGAAGAGCGTAGTTGAAAGCGTCATGTCCGACCAGTTGGCGCTGTACCTTGAAGAACATCCGGATGATGCCCGCAGTATAATGGACAAATGCTTTACAGCCGCCAGGGCCAGGGAAGCTGCACGCCGTGCCCGCGACCTTATCCTGAAGAAGAACAGCCTTGACGGAGGGACCCTGCCCGGAAAGCTTGCGGACTGCTCTGAAAAGGATCCGGAAAACAGCGAGCTTTACCTGGTGGAGGGTGAGTCCGCCGGAGGCTCCGCCAAGCAAGGCCGCAACCGCCGTTTTCAGGCTATCCTGCCGCTGCGCGGTAAAATATTGAATGTTGAAAAGGCTGCCCCTGATAAAATGCTGGCGCATGAAGAAATCAGGGCCTTGATTACCGCCCTGGGGACCAACATTGACGGCGATCTGGACCTTGCCAAGCTCCGCTATTCACGGGTTATACTGATGACGGATGCGGATGTGGACGGTTCACATATCCGTACACTTCTGCTGACTTTCTTCTTCCGTCATATGGCGGAGCTGATTAACCAGAAGCACCTGTACATTGCACAGCCCCCGCTTTACCGTATAAAGGCCGGCAGCCTGGAGCACTGGGTCTATACCGAGCAGGAAAAAGAGGATGTGCTGCGCAGGGTCAAAGAGACCAACCGGAAAATTGATGTGCAGAGGTACAAGGGTCTGGGTGAAATGAGCGCCGAGCAGCTCTGGGAAACAACCATGAACCCGCAGTCGCGGACGCTCCTTCAGGTCACCGTTCCCGACGCCGTCAAGGCGGATGAGTCATTCCGCATTCTGATGGGTGAAGAGGTCCCTCCCCGCAAGGCCTTCATTACCGCTCACGCCAAGAGCGTTAAAAACCTGGACGTTTAACAAACCGCTATAGCCTCTATTTCCACCATCGCTCCGCGGGGCAGGCGGGATACCTCCACGGTTGCGCGGGCGGGGGCGTCCCCCGGAAAATAGCGCGCATATACTTCGTTCATGGAACTGAAATCGTCCAGGTTCTTGAGAAAGACAGTGGTTTTTATCACGTTTTTAAGCGAAGTACCCGCGGCATCCAGTATTGCCTGAATATTTTCAAGGCACCGGCAGGTCTGCTCCCTGATATCCCCCCGGATTTCCCCGTCAGCCGGGTCGATGGGCACCTGCCCGGATACGAAGACCAGATTACCCGATTTGATGGCCTGGGAATAGGGCCCGATCGCCTCCGGGGCGCGGGTTGTCCTGATGATTTCTCTGGACATGGATGTTCCTCCCCTCTTTTGTCTGGATCAGTCCGGCGTGCCGGAATTGACCGTCCGGACGGATACATAAAAGGTGGAGCCCTTGTTCAGTTCGCTTTCCAGCCATACCTCACCGCCCATGGCGTGGCTCCACTCCTTGACGATATAAAGACCGAGACCGCTTCCCCGGATTCCCTGGGTTTCCGGCCGCTGGATGCGGTGAAAGGTGGTAAAAAGCAGTGCCCTGTCCTCCGGCCCGATGCCTATACCTTCATCCGCTACGCTTACCACGATGCGGTGTTGGTCCTGGTTACCCCTGGCTGAAAGCGTAATACGTCTTCCCTCGGGACTGAACTTGACAGCATTGCTCAGCAGGTTTCCCACCACCTGTCCGAACTTGTCCCGGTCGACGAATGCCATGGGCAGACCAGGTTCTATATCCAGAGTAAAATTATGCTTGCTATCGTTTTCCTGTACTATCGAAAAACGCTCGGCCAGGAATTCATCCAGATTCACTCCCTCCATTTTGATTGAGACCTTCCCGGACTGTATACGGGATACGTTCAAGAGGTCGTCCACCATGGCGTTAATTTTCTGTCCCTGTGCGAGTATCTTGGTCAGCCATTTTTTACGTGACTCTTCCGGTGTTTCTCTCAGCAGCATCAGCTCTGTATATCCCAGAATGGCCGAAAGAGGAATGCGCAGCTCGTGTGAAGCGATTGAAACAAAGGTGTTGCGCAGGCTGACATCATGACTGATCATAGCCCTGTCCAGTGCGGTGGAGGCCACCGATACCAGGCCCTGGAGCAGGAAAACATCATCGCGGGAAAAATCCTGCCTGGTGACCTTCTGAGAGAGGCAAAGCACACCGATATTTTTCTCTCCGGCTTTAAGAGGTATCAGGAAAGCCACCTCCGGATCGGCGGATGAAGCTGGATTGGGAAATTCGACATGCATATTGGATTGAGAGATCAGCTCGTTTAATCTGTTTTGTCTTTCGTCTTCCGTAAAAATCCCCTGGGCGGTGCTGACTTCCAGGAAGCCGGACTGGGACCTGATAAAGAGGCAGCTCCCGCTAAGATTCAGTGTTTGTACAGGTGTTCCAACTATAAGACGGGCAATATCAACGATCTCCTGGAGAGAATTAATTGAGGTGGTGAAGTTCTGTATGGTCTGTCGGTAATCATAGCGGTCCTTGTAAAAGAGCTTGTCTATAAGCAGCTCGATGCCCTTTTTGGTCGGGCCGAAAAGCGCCGTCGCTATTACGCCCAGGAAAATCGCGATTACGGCCTGAACGAAAACACTCAGGGACTGCTGAAAAGCCAGCACGGGAAACAGGGCTCCCGAGAGAATTGCCGCCATCACCATTGAAACAAAAAAGTAAATCACGCCCCGGCGTATTACGAAATCAATATCCATCAGTCTTTGAGTTATCACCGCTATTCCCATGCCGATGGGTAATAAGATCAGGAACAGGATGCTGAACCCCGGGGGTATGATATAATGTGCCCCTATCATCTGCGGTACCAGATAAATTATCAGGAAGGGAATAAAGGCGGTCAGGCAGAAGATCAGTATTATTTTCATCTGCTGCCTGCTTCTGGCGGAACGGGCGCGCGCTAAATTATACCCCAGCAGCACGGCCACGGCTGCCAGGCCGATTCCTATTTCCAGGAAACGGGCGATGCGGAATCCTGGCAGAGGCATTCCATCGCTGAGACCGAAGAACAGGAAAAGTATAATAGTTACAAGGGGGACCACGTAAATAAGGTTGACCTTCGGGTCGTTTCGGGCCCATTCTCTTTCTTCAGGCAGGACAAGGAAAAAGTGCAGCAGCAGCCAGGGACCGGCAATGGAGGATAGTATTGAGAGTATCACTCCGGCCTGTATGTTGAGTTCCCCGGCTATATTTCCGCACAATAGCGTGCCTGTCGTCAGGCCGATAGAACAGAGAAGTCTGGCCGCTTTGCTGCGTGGTCTTCTAAAGAAGACAAAAAAACCTGTGATCCAGAAAAACAGGCAGACGATAAAAATAGTGGTCTGTACGATTATGGCCGGACGGAAAGGATAAAAATCGTCCAGCGATAACGATATGGTCTCCCCTTCAACATCGATCACGGTTAAACTGTGAATCAGGGGCCCGTAGGCCATACCGGCAGATTCATATTTTTGCAGAAAGACATCGGCCGGCTGTCCGTTGACCTCAAGCGGCCTGTATCCATTTTTAACCCCGTTTTGGCCGGCAATTCCGTTGGCATCCAGCGAGCTGACCTTCCATTCCCGGTCTTCATAGATCAGGTCAAGCCCCATGTAGGGGTGACCCAGGCTGATGGCAAACAAGTACACGCAAAAAGCAGTTGTTGCCAGGGCCAGGAGCAGGAAAAAAGCCAGCCAGCGGCGGTGAGGATAACTGAAAAAATCTGCCAACCGGCGAAACAATCCTTCCATGCCTACCTCTGAGGCCTTTCGATAAAGAGTTTCAGTTGAGAGGCATCTTTTCCGGCGGCCTGTTCCTCATGGATGAAGTCCAGGGCCATTTTTTTATATAGCTCCATTTTTACCAGGGAATAATATATCGCCCCGCTTTGAAAAAGACATTGGGAGATATCCTCAACAGGCGTTTGAGAAGCGGCGTTGCCATTATAATAGTCCTCTATCTGCCTGCGGACGGCGGGATTGCCCTGTTTCACGGCGAAAATAGCCGGCAGGGTGATTTTTCTCGTGAGTATATCATGCCCTGACGTAACGCCCTGGATGTCGTTAGCGATTTGAGACGCCATACCCAGATAATATCCGAATATGGCGTATTTGTCGATGGTCTCCTGGCCGGATCCGGCCAGCAGCGCCCCTACCTTGCAGGCGCATTCCTGGGTAAAGGCCGATTTCAGGTGGGCGATTTCAAGGTATTCTTCTTCCTCCGGGACTTGTTGAGACGCGGCGGAAAGGTCCATATACTGACCGGCTGCGGCTGAGGTGTAATATGCGTTCACGGTCTCGAATACCCGGATTACGGTGCTGTCCCGTACGCCTCTTTTCTGAAGGCGTGTGAGTGTTTGCTCTGCCAGTACCAGCAGAGCGGAGGCGGCATTGACAGCCATGGCCGGTCCGTATACGGATGAAAGCGATTTAGCTGAATCTGCATCTTCGGTGTCATCGAATACCTCCGCGGCTGTCTTCAGAAAATGCAGTGCTGCCGCAACAGGAAGCGCATGATCAAATCGCCCGCAGTTCACTTCACAAACCGCAAGCGGAAGCAGAGACCATGCCGGCGTTTCATTCCCCGGTTGTTCCACACAGATCTGACTAAGTCCCGGAGATTCCCTGAGCAGGGACTGAAAGCCCGGCGCCCCGGAAAAACAGGATAAAGCCTCTTCTATCTCTTGATCGAGAAGCTTCAACTGATCGGATGGCCGCATCTATTGATTCAATATCGCGGGATTATTCCGCGGGTGCGAACCAGCCTGAAGTAGGACGTATTACAGCCTCTAGTTGAGCGGAATTTCCCGATACCAGCCCCATTCCGGCATGAGTATCGAGTACAGCCCTTTTTTCCTGGTCCGTTAATTCGAATCGGGAGATGACGCTTTCAGGGTTAGCGATGAATTGCTGTCTGGTCTTATTATCGCTGAAGATTCGTTTTACCAGCATCTGAAGATTGTTTGATTTCATAACGTACCTCCGCTCCAGTATTATCGTACTGGATATATCATAAATAATACAGGAAAAGTTAAGTAATTGCAACCTTGATCCACAAATTTACGAGACTAATCAAGCCGGAATTATTTCACTAATAAAGTACGTAATCTCAGGGCTGTTCTTCTTTCTCCCGCGGAAGTACGAAAAAGTGTAACCTGTGTACTCGGACTAAAGTATAACCTGTACTATTTTGTTATTCGCCGGTCTCCTCAGCCTTAAAAAAGCACGTTCAGACATAATAAATATGTAGTGCCGCGCCCATATGTTGAAATAACCATTTCAAAATTTAGATAGTTTATTACCTGTTGCTATAAAGCTAATGAGGATGTAGTATATAATACAAAAAACTACTCTCTGGAATTTTTGTTCGTACACAATAGAAAGACCAGTTCGTTGTACTTTTGCAGAGGGACACTAAATGGCAACGCCAGATAGATATCATCCGAAAATTTTTATCAGCTACAGCCAGGATAGTCAAAAACATATTGATCGAGTTTTAGATTTCTCAAGTCGGTTGCGTTCGCATGGGATTGATACGGTTTTGGACCAATATGAGAGATCGCCTGCTGAAGGATGGCCGCTCTGGATGGAGAAAAATATACGTAACTCAGACTTTATATTGGCAATATGTACTGAGACGTATTACAGGCGGGTTATGGGAGATGAAAGTCCTGGCAAAGGCAGGGGCGCGAATTGGGAAGGAAAATTGATTCGCCAATATATTTATAGTGAAGGAACCAATATAAAGTTTATTCCGATATTGTTTGACAACAGTGACATTAATCATATTCCGGATCACTTGCGAGGTGCAACGTTTTATAATATCGATACACAAGAAGGATATGAAAAATTATATCGATGCCTAACAAATCAAATAATAACAATACCCGATATCGGTGAATTAAAGGCTTTACCTGTACTTGATCGGAAAACAGATTACAGGGCTCACTATCCCGATGTCTTTAACGAGGAAAATCTGATAAAGAACTATTTGGAGATGCTCGTTAGGAAATGTAATACTTTAGGGGGCCTTGATGTGGGGCCAAGGTTAACACTGGAGCGGATTTACATTAACAGAGACTTGCATACAGATAAAAGTGCTACAAATAAAACGACAGGAGAAGAAACAATATGTGACGATGAAATGCTTGCGCAAAAGGATCCTTTTATTTTAGTCAGCGGGAACGCAGGCCTTGGGAAAACATCCCTCCTAAAAAATTTGGTATTAAAGGAATGCCAGAAAGATATAAATAAACTTGAGCGTTTTCCGATTTTTGTTTCGCTGGGAGTTTTGGGGCAACAGCCAAAATCATATATCAAAAAAGCAACGATTGGACAGATAGCTTTAGATGAGTTATCAGGCAGTGGAAATGAAGAGATTATTGCCTTAATCGATCGGCTCGTCAAGGAGAGAAAATTGTTGGTATGCCTTGATGGCCTGGATGAAGTGCCCAATGAATCCAGTAATGACATTAAGTTGTGGATAGATAGCCTTCATAACAGATTGACGAATGGACAAATTATAGTAACCTCACGGAAATATTCCGACAACATCAGCTTGGAGAGATTCAGGAAATACGACATTTTTGAGTTGAACGACCAGCTAAAGGAGAAGTTTGTTTATTTGTGGTTTGGAGCTATTGATGAGAAAGGCACAGAAACCGGGCGTGCACAACATTTTTTGACTTTAGTACGTAAGAACAATAATTTCTCCCGCATACTGGGAAACCCGTTATTCCTGGCGATAATCTGCTTGAACTATGAAATCAAGGAAAACATTGCACGAAATCCAGCAGAGATGATAGAGCTTTTTGTATGTCATCTCCTTAAAGAATGGGATAGGAAACGAGGGGTGAGGAGAATAACTGCACTCATGGAGGAAAAGCCCAGGGAGGAAATACCTTATTTTCTTGAGCTGAATGTATTAGACCAAGTTGCTTTTTATCTGTTCGAAAGAGGAATTACCTTGATTGATGAAAGGGAACTCTATTCTATCGTACGCCGGGTATGCAGGGATGAGAAATTAAATTTTTCTGAAGCCAGTGTAATTCATGAAATTTCAGAAACAAGTGGGATTATCACCGTTCAGCAAAAACAGAAATATCAATTCTCCCACCAGTTATTGTATGAATTTTTTGTAGCAAATTCTTTATATTATAGGTATCGACAAAAGAGCACATCAAAAAGTGTTAAGGTCTGGATCGAGAAAAAGGGACACAATGAGCGTAACGGCAATATCATGGCTTTTTTAAACGATTTGTTTGAATACAAACCGGAAGAGAGTAATTGAATTCGGATCAACTGGATTTTTATCAACTGTATCTTGCTTCGATCTCGGCGAAAATAGGTCATTTCGAATACATCAATGATTGTGGTAGTCAGGAGATAGTACTGGTCTTTCATGATATACCCTGGAATGTAAACGCTCGTTTGGCGATAGCCTCTGTGCTGGAAGACCTGGCATTACGGCGGATGATTGATCTTGTTGGTATAGATGGAGCTATGTTTCCGCTATATATAAACACTACAAAATTGAGCACCTTTCCTGTTTCGGAGGTGCGACGGAATACAGGGTTGTATTTTCTAATAACCCGAAGGGCAGAGTTCCACGGGCCGAGCCCGTGGGTGAATGAATAGGCGGCGATGTGGTAATGTTAGTGCATGGAAA
>JAFGOB010000109.1 GCA_016926695.1 Dehalococcoidales bacterium
CCCTTGAGAGCATCATTCTCTCCCCTTCGCTGAGGCTTTCTAAACGGACCATACATTCCCTCCCTGGAGATTACTTATGATAATATTCCTTGTCCCTTATTATACATCTCTATATATACTACAGTTGATGAAATCTTAGCCGTTTAAATAATCCTGCCGGATTTCTCCCATGATTTTTGCCGCAAAAGCTGCTTTTTCCTCCGCTGGCATTGTAAACATCGGTAGCACCCATTCCATCTCCGCCAGGTTATCCAGCAGCATGCGAATATGATCATACGGCACGGTGATAAGCAAGAGTCCTTCAGGCAGGAGCTTTTTGCTCTTCATACCATAGCCCAATCCGGTGACAGTATAGTTCAGGTTGCCGGTCATATAGGGATAGAAGAAAAGCCAGGCGCACATGAGTACCGGAGTGATCATCGTAGTAATAGGTTTACCGATGGAATAGCTCAGCGCGCGCAGAATTATTTCAGCCTGGTCAGGACGGGCGGTAAGTATAAGCAGGTCTGGATCGAATGGTATCTCATCAATGGAAGCAAATGCTACGTGCCTCACGGTGCCAGCGGGAATCTTGGGAATGTACTGATAGATTCTCCGGTTTGCTCTTGCATCCTGGTAAATATGCTCCTTGGCGCCTATTTGTCCGCTTTCATATATCGGTTCTGGTTCCATAAATCCCATGAGCAATCGGTCAACACAGGTGAAATTCTCTGCGCTGGCATAAAAAGGCTGCATATCCTGGGCTTCACGAAACATCTGGCAGATTGGCATACCACCAGCAAGTTTTTTCATGCCAGCAGGTTTATTGAGTAAAAATTTCATCGCGATTGGTTTATAAGCAAAGTCGAAATCATTCAATTTCGCAAAATCCCATTTTGTACTCATATCACATCCTTTCTCTAAACCAATACATCTTTGGAATCATTATTCCGATTATTGTTTCAATTATGATGTCTGTCGGGAAACTTGTCAATGATGCTTCTGCCGGTTGTAAATGCAAAGTGATAAACCATCACTCTACAAACAATGGTCTGACGCCATTCAAATTTTAGACCCTTTTTTCTTAATCTAGCTAAAAAGTTTGACTTGGATATCATCGATTTTTCCGATTATGTCAAAAATTAGAGGTAAAAAAAAAGAATTATGCTATAATAGCTCTAGATTAATGATTAATGGGATAAATTTCCCAATAGAGGTGGCACTTGGTGAACGAAAACGCTGCATCAAATTCGGTCTATCGCGCAGCCAATATCCTTATTGCCTTGAGTAATGGTTTCGATACCGTCAACAGTATCGCAAACAGCACAGATCTCAGCATGTCAACGGTGCACAGGTTACTAAAGAACCTCGAACAATCTCATCTTGTGGTTGGCGATTCTATCAAGCATCGATACTATCTTGGTCCGCTAATCAGTAAACTTGCATCAAATACGGTTACCGCCCACAGACTGTTGATTGCCTACGCGAACGAAGAAATGGTTCGCCTATCTGAAGTCTCTGAAGAAACGGTTATCCTGAATATCGCGGTTGGCACTCAGGCTATCATGCTTCAAGAGATACAAAGTAAGCACATTCTAAGAGTGGCTTTCGATACAAAATACATAGGTTCACTGGTACCTACTGGCGCGACCCCGAAAGTACTTCTTTCTCAATATGATGATGAGGGAGTCAGAGCAGTAATAAGAAACGCGAGCCAAAGTGGGATATCATCTATTTCAATGAATGAGACGCAATTATTGGCAGAGCTAAAGTCGATAAGAGAGCAAGGTTACTGCATTCACTATGGGGAGAGAATAGAAGGAGCTATTGCCATCTCTGCCCCTATTATGAACTATATTTTTCCCGTGTGCCTGAGTGTTGTGGGGTATGGGAATAGGGCGTTGCCCAAGGTTTCACAGATTGTTGAAGAGCTAAAAAAGAGTGTTTCTATTGTTTCGAAGCGCTTGGGCGGATATTTTCATGATAATGTAGAATGAAGACAGTGAACGAACTATCTCCGGCTGCACAAATCAGTCATCCATTATGCACGAGACGCGTAATAAACCAAGTACCAAAAAACCCTCCCGGCTCGCATCAGCAAAGAGACTTATTTGCTTGTATAGGGAACACTAAATCCTGGCCAAGCCCTTCGTAGTTTTGATACCCAGGCAGGCTAGCGCTGGCAAGACCCACCACTAAATCCCGCCAACGCCAGCCCAAAGGGGGCACAATGAAGGATTCAAGCGTTTCCGGTCAATCCCTCATAACAGCAGTTCACATTGAACGGTCTGATTATTATTGTTGTTTTGTTTCAGTATCCAATCCCCAATACTTGAAGAATTCCTGGTAGAATTCCGGTCTTGAGAAATTTCCAGGCATCATATAGTTGTGAGAGTTGTGTCCCGCGTTTCTTTCCTCCAGTCCTTTTTGACCGGCGATCAGCCCTTTCATTTTGTCCGCACGGACGGATAAAATCATTTCATCATCCCCCGCCATCGCGCGAATATAGTTGCCGGGATCGGGAGGAGCGACGACGTATTGTCCTGTCTGCAGTACCGGAACAATCGTATAAGAACAATCAGGAGGAAAGAATTGGTACTCTATACGGGAAGTCTTACCGATGTAGTATGAGGGCAACAAGAGAGACCTCAATTGAGCTGTATTACAGTAGATACTCACAATGTCAGGTAGAAATTTGGCGGTTTTAAGAGGAGCGGAGACAATGCCTATATACTTGCCTCTTTCAAAGCGAGGGAACTCTATGGTTTGGGGGAACTCCTTGAATAAAGGGAAATCGGAAACATCCGGTTTGTCTACCAAACCATATGCCAGCAGAGGAGCGAAACACCAGTTATCTTCTTTAAGCATCGCTACGGTCTTTTTATCACGGCGTGAAAGAGCAAAAGCCTGACATTGAGCCAGATGAGTACCGAGGTCTCTCTTCGGTCGAATGGCTCCTTCTGGGATATCTGTCTCTTTTTCCAGCATTTTGATTGCGATCGGAGAAGTCTTCAGAGACAGTAACTCCTCAAGTTCCTCTCCACAAGTATTGAATTCTTCCATTGTCATCATTTTTTCTTAACCCTCCTTAATAGCGTTTATCTACCAAATCCAGGCTGTTATTCACTCAAGCGGTCAGATTCTTGTTTAAAGTTCAGAATTTCCAGTGTTTAGAAGGCAGCATCACCGTGGCTGAGCCATTCGGTATCACCGGATTACCATCACGGTCTTCCACTGAGATATGGAGATCGACCAAGCATTCGTTACCTTCGACATATTTTTTCACGATACGGCCCTTACAAAGAGCCATTGAACCTAACCACAGAGGTCTCCGGTATTGAGCCTCCAACGCCTTCAAGAACCCTGCATCTCCCATCCAGTTGGTTACCAGGCGGCATAGCCAGGCATACATTTGGATTCCCGCAGAATTCGCTGTGGGTATACCCATCAGCTGGGCTGAAGCCTCTGTCATATGAGGGCCGACAAATTCAGGTAGACCAGTCTTTGGGTCGATAAGCCTGCTCCAGGTTTCTTTACTCCGGTCCATCTGGAGCTTCCAGCAGCCGGAGCCAACGCCCCAACCAACCATGAAGGCTACGTTTTCCATCATGGTAAAAACATGACGGGTGGGGGGTAACTGATCATCTTCATTGACATCCTCCCAAAAACGCGGCTCAGCACCACGGATCTCCTCGTTATTAATGAGATGGTACCATTCTTCGATTTCTTGCAGGGAAAAGGTGCGTTGCTCGGGGGCTTTTATTACAGGTCTTTGCCCTTCCTCTGGAGGCGGGACTATCGTCTGGATAAGGCTCCCGGTGGCAACGGCGATAATTTCATCCTTCTGGTTTTTGTATATCCTTTCGCCACGACTCAAAAACTGGATGGGTGTGTGTTCTCTCGTCAGATCTATCACTTCCTTGGGAACATCGAAGACCGTAAACCTGTCGCCTTCACGAACGGGCTTGAACCACTCTACCTTCGACCCGGCGTCAACACCCCCCATTGCATACTCGGGTTCCCGCTTCCTGACTATGCCTGCTCCCGTAAATCCTGCAACGGAACTTATGAAGTAAGGAGGCGCAATAATTTCGCCATAAAGACTATCCCGGGCGTAATCCCTGCTAAGGTACAATGGGTTCAGATCGCCATTCGCATAACAGATGACTCGTATGGCATCTTCTGTCGCTTCTCGGCGCCCCATGCCAAACCCACCACATTTATCTATGGTACACAATTGCATCTGGCCTAGATCCATGTCGTCTTCCAGAGATATACGTATCCTGTCTCTGATGGTTTTATCTGCTTTAGCCTGGGCTATTTCTTCTCTGGTCAAATACTTTTTCATTTCGTTTACCTCACGGTCTCAACAAATCGTGGTCACGTAGACTCAATGAGACTTTTTCCGATATCAGTCAAGAACGCCGTCAACTACCAAATCGGCAATCTCGTCATCCGACATCTTCAAAATTTCCTTCAGTACGTACTCATTGTGTTCACCCAGCAAAGGGGCTCGCTGTAATTCATGCGGAGATTTGGATACCAGGAAATTAGGTCTCAAGGAAGTGTATTCGCCTGCCTCGGGATGATTCAGTTTCCAGAATAAATGACGATGTTTCAACTGAGGGTCACGTTCTTGCAGGTCTTGAGCATTTTGCACGATCCCGGCGGCCACACCAGCAGATTGCATCATTTCCATGACCTGTTCCGGCGCATAATTCATCGTCCATTCATTTACCAGCCTGTCCAGTTCGTCCTCGTTTTGCTTCCTTGCCCAGAGGGTGCCGAACTGAGGTTCCTTTGTCCAGGGTGGATTCCCGATTACCTCACAAAAGCATTCCCAATCTTTGTCGGTGAACACGGCGATAACGCACCATCTGTCTTCTCCCCAGCAACGGTAAGCTCCGTGCGGAGCAGCATAATCCAAACGATTCCCTATCCGGTCTACCGTCCTGTTGTTGACAATAGAGTCCAGCAAAACCGGGGCCATGAAATGTACGCTGGTCTCGAACTGGGAGAGATCAAGGTATTGCCCCTTACCGGTTCGACGCCGCAGGTCAAGCGCAGAAAGAAGGGCCAACAGGGTAAAACGCGGTCCGATAAAATCTGTGTAGGCCCCGGATGGACCGAGCGGTTCCCGGTCCGGCCACCCCGTGATGTGATTAAACCCGGACAGTGCCGTGAGCAACGGTCCGACGCCGGGATGAGCAGCGTAAGGTCCGGTCTGTCCCATCATGCACGAACTGAGCATAATGATACCGGGATTGACCTTCTTGAGTTCTTCATACCCGAGGCCCATTCTCTTTACTGTTCCACCGGAGAAATTTTCAATTGCGATATCCGCCCAGGCGGCTAGTTTCTTCGCTACTTCCAGACCTTTGGGTTGAGACAGGTCAAGGAGTATACTACGCTTACTGGTATTCCATTGATTGAAACAGGCACTCCGATTCAGGCCTGGAATGTTATCTTTAAACGGACCTCCCACCCGCGTGCCGTCCGGGTGGCGATGGTTCTCTATTTTTATGACTTCGGCTCCGTAATCAGAAAGCACCTTGGTCGCCATGGGGCCCGCAGCCGCCCATGTAAAATCAAGAACTTTTATATCTTCGAATAGCTTCTTCCGCATATTAATCCACTCGCTTCTTATAATTGGGTATCAAATGACATTAGCCTGTTTAAGGGTTATCAGCTTCTCGTGAGAGAACCCCAATTCCTTTTCATAGATTTCCAGATTGTGCTCGCCCAGTAATGGTGCTCGGTGCGATACCCGCACCGGCGTCTCCGAGGCGACGACGAAAGCGCCGGGATAGCGAATAGCCGTTCCCAGTTCAGGATGGTCAAGTTCTACCCAATAATCACGCGCTGCCAGTTGAACACTTTCCTGGACATCAGCAGCGGTTGCCACAGGATAGACTTGGACCCGGTACTCAACACCCAACTTCAACAGTTCGGCTTTACTGTATTTCAGGAAAAATTTCCTGATCGGTTCTTCTATCCGATCCACTATCTCCTGGGTCGTAGTGGTAAAACTAAAGGTATCCCAATCCATGCTCCGCAGGTATTCGTCCCCCATATCCCGGCTTTCCATCAGGTCGAAAAGCGGGTAATTATTGCGCTTGGCATGGACACCGCTGGACACAGAAAAGACAACGTAACCATCCCGGCAGGCCCAAAGCCTGGTGGTTCGGAGATTGCTGAACATGGATGGCTTTGCCCTGGTCAGGATAATTCCATTCGTATCCCAGAACATGGTGGTGAACTGGTGCGCAACCTGGACAACGCACTCCTGAACTGAAACGTCGACATGTTGCCCTTCCCCGGTGGCCGCCCGGTTATACAGGGCCGCCACGGCCCCCACCGAAGCCTCAACGGCGGCGTGCATACGCGCCTGAGAGTGATAACTTATCCTGACCGGGGGGCGATCAGGATCGCCGGTCACATACATCTCCCCACCCATGGCCCAGGATACGATATCGGAGGCTTTGTAATGCTTATAAGGACCGCTCTGCCCGAATGGAGAGATCGAGACCAGAACAATACCGGGGTTGATGCTTTCCAGAGTCTTATACCCCAGACCAAGACCATCCAGATATCCGGGCGGAAAAGACTCGATGATACAGTCAGCCGTTTTAACCAGGGTTTTGAATATCTCCCGACCGTCGGCTGTTTCCAGATTGAGAGTAATTCCTCTCTTGCTCGTATTGAAAGCAAACCAGAAAAGGCTCTTTTCCGTGTCGATCTCATCATGATAAAAGGGCCCGATCCTCCGGGCGGCGCTGCCGCCGGGGTTTTCTATCTTGATGACGTCGGCCCCGAGATCCCCCAATAACTTTGCCGAAAGGAGTTCTTCACCGTCAGTGAGGTCCAGGACTCGATATGGGCTTAACATACCATCGCGATTATTAATGATGGCACCTCCTCACCGGGCCGGACGTTATCACTCCTGAGTTCATTCCTTCCACATCGACAACCACGTGATGATCTTGGTAAAGGATACTGAATGTAAGAGAGATTATTACAGCAAAGGCAGTCCGGATCCAATGAATATTAATTTCATTATTAACTGACTTTAAAATATTAGTTGATATTGGTATAATTATTCCATTATACCATGGGTCACATAATTGTCAATCAATCTCTGGATCGTGAACCATGACTACTTCTCTGCTTAATTGACAAAATGTGATATAATTTTTTGGAATGATATTTCCGACATATCTTGAACTGACTGGACCAGACCTTTGTAGTTTAGAGGTGCATAACTTTAAACCACCAGAGAAAAATCACTAAATGATCGAAGCGATAAAAGGAGGAATGTCGACATGGTTGACTCAGTACTTCTCTATGAAGTGAAAGACAAAATCGCCTACGTCACAATGAACCGTCCCGAAAGATTGAATTCCCTGAGCGGTGAACTGTTATCCGCATTAAGCCAGGCATGGGAACGGTTTGAGAAAGACCCCGATGCCTGGGTAGCGATCCTGAGCGGCGCCGGCAGGGCTTTTTGCGCCGGGACCGATATCGGCGCTTTGGGATCAGCCAAGAAGTCGCAGGATGAGCCGGCGCGCCCGATGGTAAATGGCGTCAACATCCTGAAACCGATTATCGCCGCGGTTCACGGCTATGCCATAGGCGCCGGTTTCGGTATGATCTTGAAAGAATGTGACCTGGTCATCGCCGCCGAAAAGACCAGGTTCGGTTATCTCGAAGCAACCCGCGGCATGGGCGGCATCGATAGCCTGGCCCGGTTCATGCCGTTCAAGTTAGCCCTGGAAATGACCTTGAGCGGTCAGATGATAGATGCCCGGAGGGCCTATGAGGCTGGTATCATTAATAAAGTAGTTCCGGATGCGGACCTCATGACCGAAGCTGTCAAGATGGCCGATGTTCTTAAAAAGAACGCCCCGCTGAGTCTGAGGATCATCAAATACGGACACTATACAGAGCTATCAGAAAGATTGGCCAGACTCCAGAGAGAAGAACTTGAATACAATACACTTATGTTACCCCGTATGAACAGCGAAGACGCCAAAGAAGGAATCAAGGCTTTCATGGAAAAACGAGATCCGGAATTCAAAGGCCGGTAAGGCCGGGGCGGACTGGCCGCCGGAATACAGCGTACCACGGAAACACCGTATAGTCCAAAGTCCGGATAATCATAAGGAGTTGAAAGGACAATGGGAGAAGATAGCATTACCAAAGTCAGGCCTCGGATTCTCGAATCGGTCCGTGTATTGGATTTTACCCAGGTCCTGGCGGGCCCGTATTGCACGCGTCTCCTCGTTGACCTCGGCGCGGAAGTTATCAAGGTGGAACCCCCTCCGCGGAGATTGGAACTGTCCAGAATAGACAAAAAGGCCCTTTGGTGGTTGTCCAACTGCGGGAAGAAAAGTCTTTGCCTTGACCTCACCAAGCCGGAAGCGGTGCGAATCATCCATGAACTGGTTAAAAAGACGGATGTCGTCATCGAGAACTTCCGGCCCGGTGTAATGAACAAGCTGGGCATAGGGTACGATCATCTCAAAGAGATCAATCCCAAAATCATCATGTGTTCGTTATCCACCTACGGCAAAGACAGCCCCAACTCGCATTTACCCGGCGGAGCGCTGGTGCCTCATGCCTTCAGCGGTTATATGTGGATGCAGGGGAAAGTAGCCAATCCTGATGGACCGCCGATGAACTGCGCTTTTGCCATCGGCGATATGGGTGCGGCTATATACGCCCTGTCGGCCATTTGCGGAGCGCTTTATTTTCGCGAGAGAACAGGAGTTGGACAATATATCGATATCTCTCTCGTGGATTCCCTCTACTCGTTGATGGGCGACCGGGTCCAGGGGATGCTGCTGGAAAAGCCGGGGGAGCCCGGTATGTCAGGCGGACCGTCATTTGTATATAAAGGAAAAGACGGTTACTTGACCGTAAGCGGTTTGACCTTGGACCAGCAGGCCCGTTTTCTCAAAGTGATCGGCAGAGGAGACCTGAAGGTTGAAGACTACTTCGGCCTGCGCCAGGAAGAGTTGAACGAGACGATCACGGAATGGGTTCAAAGTTTCGACTCCGTCCATGAGGCAGTTGCCAAACTGAACGAAGCAGACGTTATTTGCTCTCCCATTCTCACATTGAGAGAAGCAAGCGAAAACCCCCACTTTGTCGCCCACAACATGACGCAGGAAGTAGATGATCCGGAATACGGCAAGGTCAAGGTGATAAACAGTCCTTTCCATTTCAGCCACACTGAATCCGGTCTCCGGGGCAGTTACCCGAAACTGGGTGAACACAACCGCGAACTCATCGAGTCGCTGCTCGGTTACACGGCTGAGGATATCGACCGGTTACAGGAAAGCGGCGTCATGTTTACCGACACTGATTAGGCATCTCTTGTCAGGCGATGTTGGAAATAAAGGATATCGATATTGAACAAACTCGTTTTCTAATTCTATAGATTGGACAATCCCAATGCAAAAAACAAGTATTGAATTCCACGATGCTGATTTCTGGAGGGCGCTGTTCGAAGCGGAGTCCATTGCAGTTGTCGGAGCCCGGAAAACGCCCGGGACATGGGGATATGACGCTCTCAAGTCAAGCATTGTCACTACCGGTATTAATAAGGATTGCAGGGTCTACGCCGTTAATCCAAAGGAAAAGACCATCCTGGGTATCCCCTGTTATGAAAGTGTCCTCGCCATCCCCGGAGATGTGGACCTGGCTATAATCGTCGTACCGGCCGCCGCAACACCCGGTGTTTACAAGCAATGCGCCGAGAAAAAGATCAAAGCGGCCATCATAATAACCGCCGGATTCGCGGAAGTGGACGAAGACGGTAAAAAGCTCCAGGAAGAACTGGTTGCCATATCCAGAGAAGCTAATATTCCTTTCATCGGTCCTAATTGCATCGGACATTCCGATCTATATACCCGTGTCGGGAGCGCCGGTTTCGCGGGAACGGTCGATCCGGGATCGATCGCTATCGCCAGCCAGAGCGGCACCCTGGTAGCCAGCATCATCCAGAGCGCCGGGAAGCGCGGCCTGGGACTGAGCAAGTTCGTCAGCACCGGCAACGAGGCCGTTACCCACATGGAAGATTGCCTGGAATATCTCGGGCAGGATAAATCGACCAAGATAATCGCCGTGTACATCGAAGGTCTTCGGGAAGCACGGCGATTCTTTGAACTCGCGCAAAAAATATCTCCTCATAAGCCGATTATCGCGATGAAGTCCGGCGGTACCGGTCAGGCGGCGCAGGCAGCCCACTCCCACACCGGAGCTATGTCAGGATCGGATATCATTTATACCGCTGCTTTCAAACAGTCGGGCGTTATACGTGTGGAAGATGAAGATGAACTGATGGATGTGGCGTTCTCCTTACAGAATACTCCTCTCCCGGCGGGAAACCGTGTTGCGATCCTGACGATAGGTGGCGGATTTGGCGTCGTGACAGCTGAAGTATGCGAGCGCGAAGGATTAAAAATTGCTCGACTCGAACGGCAGACGCTTGATAAACTCTCCAGCCTCTTCCCGTCGCGCTGGAACCCGGGAAACCCCGTGGACATGGTAGGTGTGAGGTCAGGAGATAATAACCTCGCCATGCAACTGTACCGGATCATTATGGAAGACCATAATGTCGATACGATTTTTTCCCTTTTGCCTCCTATGTCTGGGCCGCGTGCCGGCATGGACCTTAAACCGGAGCAAATTGAAGCTATGATGAGACAGGGCGAAAAGGACACGGCGGAACTTCAGGAACTGATATTCCGATACCAGAAGCCGGTCTTTTTCATCACGCGCATTACCTTCAAGGAAGATGATAAGTCTTCCCAAAAAGTTACTATCCCGCAATTGCCTCACCCGCGCCGCGCCGCTCGCGTGGTACGTTACCTGACACAATACCGCCGATATCTCGAGGACAGGAACCTGTTATGAACAATGTGAACCCGGAAGAAAAAATCTTGACGTTGTTGAATGAGGTCGAAGCTAAGGACCTTCTCAAAGAAGCTGGTATCCCCGTCGTGGAAACCCGGTTAGCACGGACCAGGAGGGAGGCGGTGGTGATCAGCCGGGAAATCGGGTATCCGGTCGCGATGAAAATCATTTCACCGGATATCAACCATAAGACAGAAGCCGGGGGTGTGAAACTAGATCTCCTGAATGCATCACAGGTGGGCAAGGCCTATCGCGATATGATGATATCAGTCCAAGAAAATGCGCGAGGAGCGAGGATAGAGGGCATTTCCATACAGAAAATGGCAGAACCCGGCGTCGAAATCATTGTTGGCATGAACTGGGACGCACAGTTTGGACAGGTACTCATGTTCGGTCTCGGCGGTATCTTTGTAGAAATCATGAGGGATGTTTCGTTCCGACTCATCCCGGTAACACCGATCGATGTTGCTGAAATGATACAAGAGATCAAAGGTTTTCCCTTGCTGAACGGTTACCGGGGCCAGGCGCCGGTGAATATCAGAGATCTGGAACACTTCATCCTCAGCGTCTCGGAGTTCATTGAGGCTCACCCGATGATCAGAGAATTGGACCTCAATCCCGTGATAGCCTCGCCAACCCGGATTATGGCGGTGGATGCCAGAATCATCATGAATATGGATGGCGAATAACCGATATCAAAAACATCTCGAAATCAGGCTTCCCTGAAAAACGTAGGTGTTCCTGGTTCCAGGCGGTCCAGCCAATTATCTCGCTCTAACCCCGCTATTTTCGATCTATCACGGTTATTGTCTCGGTCGCGGTCCCGGTCCTATCCCTCACGTCGGTGAATTTCATCGTCAGCTTATATACTCCGGGTTTTTCATAGACATGGGCGGCCATGGGACCTCCGATGGTTGGTTCAGAACCGTCTCCCCAATCCCAGACCGTCCCGGCCCATTCCGGCAGGCCTGGATAGTGATAGGAGGTAGACTCGGCTCTCAGCCTGGTTTCATCGTTCCACACCCGAACGGTATCTCCCGTCCCGACCGTCGTCGAGAGTATGGATATCGCTACCTCCGGCGGAGCACCGGCATCGGACTTGCTGATGTTATCGTAAAACAGGAATCCTTCCGGGGTGTTGTCGACGTTACGCAGGATTTCGATGTTCGCCTTGTAAGCGCGGTCTATCTGCTCAAGTGTAATTTTATCGATGGTATCGTGTATGGAATGATAGTAGATAGGCACGCTGGCGGCATTAACCCACGGACTGGTTTCCGGTCCCATACCCCACTGCGGACCGGAACCGAACGGCCTGAACGGCTCATGAGTGCAGGTATAACCATATTTCTCCAGTGTAAACGTTGTCAGCCGGGAAAAACAGTAATTGTTGGAAGTAATGTAGAATTCGCAGGTTTCACCTTCCACCGGCACGATCTCACCCCTGTCCGCGTCATATTGGTATCGCGTCCCGCCGATTGTATGGTCCATGTCCCAGACGATGGCCGTTTTCAGCCGTTCCTGGTGCGCCTTGCCGAACTGGTGGTGTCCTGAATTGAGATCGAAATCATGTCCCAGGCACCAGGCGAAGATCATGTCCCGGTTCCTCCATTGCTGCGGTATCCCGGCGAAGTATTCCGCCAGCTTTATCATCAGGGCCACAGTTCCGTTATTGTCGACGGTTCCCGTAAAATGGCCGGTGTCGTAATGCGTGCCGACCAGTATCATTTCTTTCGTGCTTCCGTTGCCGGGCAACTCGTAGGTAACATTGTAGGCATCGCGCACATCATGAGTGACATAGAGCTGTATTCTGGCTATACAGGGCTTACCGGAGCGTACCAGTTCTCTCAGACGATCGCCGCCGCTTTTACTGAAGGAAAAGGCGGGTATCGGTAAAACTTCCTGCGGAGTCCCCTCGAATTTTTGCTGCTGTGGACTGTCCACCTGGAGATTAGCCCTCAATACGGCAATAGCCCCGTTTTCCTTCGCGGTTTTAGTGGCCTGACGGCCGGTCGGCATGTGCCCGCGCATGAATTTCTCGTCTATAAGCACTATCTTTCCGGCAACTGGTACCGTTCGAAAGTATGACTCTGAACCATCCCCGAGGTAAACGACTTCCCCTTCGATCCCTTCGTCCGGCGTGCCGGCGGTCCATTGTATCGGACAGCACAAATCCGAGAACGATATATGTTCGTCCCCGCATAGGACATCGACCGAATAGGATTCGGCAAAGGGGTTATGCACCTTGATAGGCTCAAACTTTGCATTCAGCCCGGCTGCCTGGAGCTTGTCGAGTATGTACCCGGCGGTGGTATCAGCTTGCTTTCCCGGGCGCGTCCCTGAATGAATCCCATAACCAGCAATATCGCAAAGGTCCTCGATCATCTTCATGATCTGGCCGGTAACCGGTTGTTTGTTAATCATTTCCAACCTCCGTTTCAAATAACATTAAATAGAATATTTTTTTCAATTATCCTGTATTATAGTTTATGGTTCAAAATTGTACAAGTTCAACTTGACAGGTTATGGTATAATTTCAATTATATAGATGGAATAAACATTCCACTATTAACCTATAGGGAACTAGAAAACCGGACCCATGGACAGCTAAATTAAAAAAAGGAGGATTCTAACATGAAGAAGGTTTTCATCTCGTTGGCGATTCTTGTGGTATGCACGGTTATTCTGTTCGGATGTTCTTCAGAAAATACAACCACAACATCGCTTCCCTCATCTCCTACTTCCACTACCTCTACCACGGCCTCAACCGCCTCTACCTCCCCCACTAGTGGTTCACCAACCACCTCTACAACCCCTTCCATGTCTACGCCCACACAGACACCGGCAAGTGAAGCAAAATATGGCGGTGTTCTCAGGTACATCGTCGGCGAAGGACCTGCAGGAGCCTTGGGATATGTACCTGATATCACAGGACAGACTACCAGAATATGTCAGTCCTTATATGAACATATTGTTGAATACGATATTAACGGTAACGCACACGGAGTGCTGGCAACGGACTGGAAAGTCGATACTGCCGGACCTTCCATTACGTTCAACCTCCGCCAGGGAGTGAAATTCCACGATGGCACGACCTTTGATGCAGAAGCGGCTAAATGGAACCTAGATATTGCACGGGATGCTAAGATGGCTTCTGCGGCTTCCTGGAAATCAGTAGAAATTCTCGATGACTATACGATCAAGGTAGATCTTACTGAATATACGAGCTATACCCTGTACAATTTTTCCAGCGCAGCCGCTATTATGACCTCACCTACCGCATTCGAGACTCAAGGCGGCGTTGAAGGTGTCCGCTGGAATCCAGTAGCGACCGGTCCGTTCAAGTTCAAGGACTTCAAACGTGATGTTTACCTCGAACTGGAGAAGTTCGATGATTACTGGATGGAAGGAAGACCATATCTGGACGGCATCAAATACCTGATCATGGCCGATTATGTAACTGCTACGATGGCTTTCAAGGTTGGTGAAGCCGACATCTTCTTCGTCCTGGGTCAGGGAGGCGACCTCGCCAATGAACTGAAACCCGCGGGATATGAAGTGCTCTTGGCTCCCAGCTATTTCCTGAATCTGGTACCCGACAGCCTGACCCCGGGCTCTCCATTTGCCGACTTGAAGGTGCGTGAAGCTATCGAGTATTCTATCGACCGTGAAAAAATAGCTAGTACGATAGGAATGGGCTACTGGATAGCGATCAACCAACCGGTATCCCATTTACAGGAAACCTATATAGAAGATCTTCAGGGTCGCGATTACGATCCCGATAAAGCCAGGGAACTTCTGACCGAGGCAGGGTACCCCAATGGTTTCCACACGACACTCTTGACCCATATGCCGGGCGAGCAGGTGGACATCGTCCAATCTTATCTTGCCTCAATAGGCATTGATACAAATATTGAGATCATCAGCGTTGGCCGATGGCTTGAACTCGAATCAGGAGGCTGGCAGAACGCGCTGATGTTCTCACCCCAGGCATCTTCCAATTCATATCGTTTTGCTAATTTCTTGGAGCGATACTATATCGAGAATTCCGTTGTCTATTCCAACACCCTGCTTAAACCAGAGGGGCTTCAGGAACTGATAGACAAAACCTATCTCGAATTCGATCCTGATAAACAAAAAGTGCTCATCCAGGATATCCAGCGTTTGCTGCATGAGAATGCGACGGTTATTCCTCTTTGGGATGTGACCAGAATCCATATCACGACACCGAAGGTACACAATGCGTCTCTCGCTGAACGTTGGGCTGAACCGGAGTCAGCCCGTTTTGCCGGTTGCTGGCTGGACGAATAAACTCTAATAGTAACTGATACCACTTTTACTCGGACCAAGAGGGGAAGGTAATAAATCGCCTTCCCCTCTTGTATTGTCTTTATTGCCCGTCCAGGTTAGGGAGAAGAAAAATACCGGCCTGAAAAACCATTAGAGAGGGCGAAAACCATCATGCGTGGCGCCGCCAGGCGTAAAAGTGGGCCCATTTAAGAAAAGACCGTGCGTTTTTGAAACAGTGGAAAGCCTGCTTGCCCCTATGAGGGCACAGATGAAGCCGTAATGGTTCATATCGGGTATAAGAGCAAAGGAACACAATTGAAGGAGCTGATCAACCGCCTCACTGATAGCAGCAAAGCTTGGTCTTTCCGGTAAACCTGAAGACCCGCCGCATGCAACCGGGACAAAAAGGGACGGTAAGCATGCGGCGGGTCTTTTTCTTAATGGTCCGTCACCCAAGTCGGTTGAGGTTTTCCAGGTCCATCCTTCCGCCTGCAGATTGTTCTGCTTTACTTATCAAGCCACGCTTTATTCCAATCATACCGGAAGTTGGCCGACCAGTTGTTGATGCCCAGGTCCCTGACTGTTGAATGGAGAATATTGATGCCAGGAACGTCCCAGAGAGGTATTATGATTGCTTCATCGTGTACCAACCTGATGATATCCTGGATCGTACTGAAGTAGGTGTCATAGTCGATATCTGATGAGTATAGCTTATCTCTTAGCTCCAGTATCCCGGTAGGTTTGGCCATGTTGGACAGGATTACAGCATCAGGTATGTAGTACCTTTCCACGCAAGCGGTGTAATTATAAGACTGCCATACACCATGCGCGGTGAACATGATGCCGTTTTCCCATCCTTGCGACAACAGTTCCAGCCACCGTCCGACGCTGACTTCTTCGATATTGGTCTTGATCCCGACAGCTGCAAGATAGGACTGGATCGTCGTAATGTGCTCGCCGGTTAAGTGTGTCCCAACGATGATCGTGGTCTCAAACCCATTAGGATAACCGGCTTCAGTTAGCAACGTCTTGGCTTTATCCGGATCGTAACTGCGTCCCTGGAAGTCCTTGATATATGTATCCTGGAGGCTGGAAGCAGGTTGATTTATGGCTACCCAATAACCGCGGCCTATCGATTTCGCTATCTTGTCTCGATCGATGGCATACTCCGTTGCTTCTCGCACTTTGACGTTCGAAAACGGAGATCCAGTGTTAGCGCTATCGGCTACCAGCATCGTGAACATACTGGAAGTGATCTCGATATTGTACCCCTGGGGTTCAAGTTCGGCGGCCATGCTTTCTCCGCCACTGATAGTGAATATGGCATGACCTTCTTCAGCTCTGAAGGACATAGAAGCAGTAACGGAATCGGCAATGATGACGAACTTCACGCCGTCCAGGTAAGGGTGCCCGGCTTCCCAATAATCAGTGTTTTTCTCGAATTCAACGTAACTGTCCCGTTTGAATTCTTTAAATTTGAATGGCCCGGTTCCTACGGGGTTCCATCGCACCCCTTCGATGCCGCCCATGGTTTCAAAAGCAGTAGGAGACGTCATCATACAGCTCGCTTCGCTGAAAAACCCAAGTATCGAGTTATCATAAGTGGTAAGGTTGACTACTATCTTATGGTCGTTGACGACCTGGAAAGACTCCCACTTTTCCGATCCCTTTACGTTGGCGGCTTTAACGGTTTCCAGGTTCCATTTCACCGCTTCCGCATTGAAATCGGTACCATCATGGAATTTTACCCCTTCTCTAAGTGTAAAGGTGATAGAGGGAGCGGAGGCGTCTATATCCCACTTGGTGGCAAGTATCGGCCTCGGTGTACCATGAAAATCGAACGAATAAAGGTTTTCCAGGCAGGTAACCAGGAATCGAGCGCTTTGACCGGCTAAGTCCGGCAAGTAGCCAAGCGCTCCGGATGGACCTTCGAGTACGATATATTTGAATGTTCCGCCGGTCTTAATCGCAGATGTAGTGCTAGTTGCTGTTTGAGTGGATGTGGTTGAAGTAGTCCCAGGCGTGTTTGTTGTTGAGGTTGCCGTTGTCGTAGTTTCACTGGACGAATTACATCCGGCAAGAACGAGCACGCAAACTAGTGCCATTATCATGTACAGGAATATTTTTTTCATCTATTTTCGCTCTCCTTATATTTTCGGCAGCGCCTTATGATTTTTTTTCATCTCATATAACGTAACCTCCTGCCTAGTAGGGAAGCTTTACCAGCACCGGACTTACATCGTACCTCTGAGTCTGGGATCCAATGCATCTCTCAGTCCATCACCTACCATATTGAAGGCGAAAACAACTATCATAATGGTCAATCCCGGTGCGAAAGAAAGAATGGGCCGTGTCAATAGATATTTGTAACCATCTTTGACCATGGCTCCCCAGGCCGCCTGGGGAGGCTCGATTCCGACTCCCAAAAAACTCAGGCCGGCTTCTGCTAATATTGCGGTTCCCAGCATTAGAGTGATGAGTACTATTAAAGGAGGAAAACAATTGGGGAGAATATGGCGCAACATTATCCGGAAATTTTCTGCACCCAAAGACTTTACCGCCATGATATAGTCGTTCTGCTTGACGGAGAGCACCTGGCCGCACATTAAACGAGCATAGACCGATACCAAGGTTATACCGAGCGCCATGATGATATTCCTTAGTCCCCCGCCAAGCGTAGCTGCGATAGCAAGAGCTAATAGAATCATGGGAAAAGCCATGAGAGCGTCAACGAGTCTCATGATGATTACATTGGTAATTCCACCAAGGAATCCGGCCAGTAACCCCAACGTCATGCCAATTACTGAGGCGACGCCGATCGCGGTTACCCCGATGAGCAACGATGTCCGTGTACCGTAGATAATCCGGCTCAGGGTATCTCGTCCCATGAGGTCAGTACCCAGAAGATGTTTCCCCGTGGGCTGGGATAAGATGTCATCGAGGTCTGGCTGGTAAGGATCATAGGGCGCGATCCAGGGGGCAAAGATCGCCACGATAATTGTAACCAATATGATGGCCAACCCGATAGCGGGAAGCTTACGAACCATCATAACGTTGAGAATCCGCCGTAATGCGCTTACTCTCGGTGGGTTTTCCTCGAATCCAGAGATGGCGGCGGGTATGCTATTCATTTGAGCTTCTCCATTATTCATAACGTATCCTGGGATCGAGCCAACCATAAGAAATATCGACCAGTAGATTGGCGAAAACTACCATTGAGGCTGCTATCAGTATGATTGCCTGAACCACGATGTAATCGAGGCCGAGAACCGCGTCAACCGCC
>JAFGOB010000110.1 GCA_016926695.1 Dehalococcoidales bacterium
TCTCATAATACCGGGAAAAGCTGACACGAGGAGATTCTCACGGCACCCCGATAGAGGACGAAAGGAATCGGGGTACCTCAGAATGGTCTGCTTAGTTTTACGTCTGCACTGAAATCATTGATGGATGTAATTATAAAATGGACGGGCAATACTACATTTATATAATCACAAACAAAAACAATACAGTCCTTTATACCGGACAAACCTCAAGTTTGCTTGTGAGAATGGATCAACATAAGCAGGGCATGGCTGACGGTTTCTCAAAACATTATAACGCCAACAAATTAGTCTACTATGAAATTGCCGATGATTTAGATAGCGCTCTTTATCGGGAGAAGCAGATCAAGGGTTATGCGAGAAGAAAGAAACTTTGTCTTGTTGATAGTTTTAATCCCGGTTGGAAAGACTTGACCAGTACAATCATTGAATAAAGGTTTTTTGAAATATTTCGTATTGGTTGTTACGGCAATTATGGTCTCTCGCCCTGTTTCAGGTGGCGTCGGAGCTGGTGCGGAAGTTAATGATAGCGATGATCATAAAAGCGGCAGCGAAAAGGGCCAGGGCAACCATTTCCCAGGTAACGGAGCTGCCGGAGGCTCCGAAGACCAGCAGCTTGTTGAAGCCCGCGTTGGCCCAGCCATGAGGGGTGATCCTGGCGATGAACTGCATCCAGCGGGGTTCGATGAAAAGGGGCCACCAGCAGCCGCCTAGCGGGGCCAGCAGAAGCGAGACGAGTACCGCCAGGGCGCTGGCGCTGCGCTCGGTCTTGACCAGCGTGGCCAGCATCACGGCGAAAGCCGCCGACATAAGCACCATCAGTACCGATATCAGTATCACCGCCCAGGGCGCAACACCTATATCCACTTTGAAGACCAGTATCCCGAAAATCCAGAAGATGGCGATCTGGAGCAGTCCCTTGAGGGTGTTGCCAAGGTAGATACCGCCCAGCAGCGACTCCTTGCGTACCGAGCTGGCCAGCAGTCGCTCCAGGGTATGGTTCCTTCTTTCCCTGACAATAGCCTCGGCCGAGATGGCTGAAGCAAAGAAAACAAACATCACCAGGTAGCCGGGAACGACGTAGCTGGAAGGGTTGGTGGGCTTGACTTCACCCACGTCTTCGGTTTGATAGGCGATCAGTGATGGCCGGCTGTCCTCTTCACTCTGTCCCCGGAACATCTGCTCCATGGCTGACTGTATACCTTCCGTATTTCCCTGCCCGGTTATCATTTCCTGCTGGACCATCAGGGCGATCAGGGCATTGATTTGAACTCTCTGGGCGCCGGTCTGGGAGATAATGCCCTCGGCCAGACCGTTTAAGGCCATGCGTGTATTGCTGGCCTCCGCGTCAGCCACGATCTCCAGTTGGGTATCATAGCCCATCAGCATAGCCTGGGTAAAATCCGCCGGGAAGGCCAGAAAACCCTCGATATTACCGGCCTCAACATCCGCTTTAGCCTGGTTATAGTCTTTATCCCAGATGATGACGGTCTCTCCGGGCTGAACCGCATCCCGGTCTTTGGTCTCCATGGACTCTATGATCTGCCGGCTGATGCCGCTTTGTTCAAGCGTGACCAGGTGCAGCTCCAGCACTTCGTCATCCGAGCCTATGTTACCCAGAAGCAGGTTGAACATGACGATGAAAAGGAAAGGGAAAAGAATGAACATGCCCATCGCCAGGCGGTCGGTAACGAAAAGCCGCAGGTCTTTCAAGGCAATAAACCAGACATGTTTTAGATTTTTCATCGTCTCCTCATAACCTTATTATCTCTTTCCCTGGGACGCCCTGAACAGCAGCCGGCTTATTATCAGCCCTATGACGGCGACTCCCAGCAGGACCAGGAGAGGCGTGCCAATATCACCCAGCGATCCGCCCCTGGCGATGATTTCGGTGAAGGCCTCATTAGCCCAGGTATTGAGGGAAAATCTGCTCAGATTATAGAATACCGTGCCCTCGGTGACCGGTACGAAAGTGCCTGACAGCATAACCATCAGCATGGTGAAAAATACCGCTACCCAGGTGGCCTGGCCCTCCGAACGGGCTATTGAACCGATGATCAGGCCGATAGTACTGGCTGCCGCCGCGAAGACCAGGGCTATCAGCAACGATGTCAGGAATGAAACGGGCGTGAATATCCGGAACACAATCGCCGCCAGGAGCAGGAGGATCAGCGTCTGTATAAAGCCGCGGGCGGTATAGGCCAGGAATTTGCCGGTAAAAAGCTCGCCTATCTTGAGGCGGGTGGTAAGCAGCCTCTCCAGCGTCCCTTTCCTTCTTTCTTCAACCAGCGCCTGGGCTGTCATATTAATGGCAAAGAGCACGAACATGGTCATGATGCCGGGTAAAAACTGGTTAACCGGATCGGGACTGCTGCCGATATCCGTCTCGGTGACGGATACCACCGGGTGGGCTTCTTCCCGTTCGATGAATTTTTCGACGATAAGCTCGATCTCATGCTCTCCCGCCATGCTGTTTGCCAGGGAGTTTTTAACACTGTCCTTGACCAGCAGGTCCTGTCCGATGCCCTCGGCTGCGCCCTTGACCAGGTTAGCGACGATCTGCCCTTCAGTCCCTCCGTTGCCTCTTTGTTTAAAAACGATCTGTACCGGCTGGACGGCTTCCAGATTTTGAGAAAAATCCGGCGGAATATACACCGCCAGCAGGATATCCGAATGCAACAGCCTGGACTCCGCGTCCTGCGGTGTAAGTTCCTCTACCGTCAATCCCTCATATTTTCCCAGCTTTTCGATCAATAGCTTTGAATACCTTCCGGCGTGGTCCTGGTTGACGATATAGGCGGTCCCATTGAACTGAAAAGAGCCGCCGAAAGCCCCCACGATGAGTGCGAAAATGGCGATGGGCAATATCAGGCTGAAAGACAGGTCTCCCTTGTCCCGTAAAAAGTCACGCACCTCTTTAAGGGCGATATATAAGGCTTTTTTCATAATCAGTCTCTCAGGCTCCTGCCGGTCAGCTTCAGGAAGACCGTCTCCAGGGTGGTACTGTGCGGATCCCCTATCTGGCTTTTGAGTGCCAGGGGCGTATCCAGGGCGATGATCTTTCCGCCGTCCATAATGGCTATCCGCCGGCACAGCCGGTCGGCCTCTTCCATGTAATGAGTGGTGTAGAGTATGGTCATGCCCGTTTTCAGGAGGCCCTCGATAGTTTCGTAGATATTGTTCCTGGACTGGGGATCGATGCCCACGGTGGGTTCATCCAGGAAAAGGAGCCGGGGATGGCCCATCAGGGCGATAGCAAGGTTGACGCGCCGCTTCATGCCGCCCGAGAATTTGTCCACCCGGCCTTTTTTGGCGCGGTCAGCCAGTCCCATCAATTCCAGGTTTGTCATGGCCTGGTCGCGGGCCTGGGCGCTGTTCAGCCCCGCCATGCGGCCGAAGAAGACCAGATTATCAAAGGCGGTCATGTCCGGGTATAAGGCCAGGTCCTGCGGACATATCCCCACCAGGCCGCGTACATCGTCGGGATCGCGCTTGACAGAAAAGCCTCCGATAGTCACCTCGCCGCGATCAGGCTGGATAATGGTGGAAAGAATGCGGATGGTAGTAGTCTTGCCGGCCCCGTTGGGTCCGAGCAGTCCGAATATTTCTCCCTTCTCGATCGAGAAGGATACACCGTTTACGGCATTGTTGCTGTTAAAACTCTTGTGGAGGTCCTTTGCTACCAGATAAGTTTCAGCCATCTGCTACCTCCTGATCCGAATTGTATGACGATACCTCTATTCGCGCTTTCCCGGCGAATTATTTGAACCGCACTGCAAGCCTGAACAGGGCTTAACCGGGCTTCTTTTTATTTATACAATACTTGAGATCCCTGAACAATATACGGAAACATCATATTATATATAAACGGTCTTTTTCAATATCTAAAGTAGGGTTTATTACCTGGCCGAAAGTAGGGGAATGTAACTTTTACTTGATAACACTGTAGATGCCGGCTGCTCCGAAAAAGAGCGGCCGGTAGGCTACGGAGCTGAACCCGGTCCCGATTAATAAATTACGCATTTCATGCGGGCTGTAAAACCGTGTGGTGGACTCGGCCAGATAGCGGTATGCTGCCCTGTTGCCGGAGACTATGGCGCCCAGGCTGTAGGCGTAAAGGCGTAGATACAGGTGGTCCAGTGAGCGAATAAGAGCGTTTTGGGGCTGGCTGGACTCGACAATGACCAGCTTGCCCCCGGGTTTTAAGACCCTGAGTATTTCCGCCAGGTGTTTTTCAGCCAGGGTATTTTTGTAAGTCAGATTGCGGAATGCGAATGAGATGCCAATGCAGTCAAGGGAAGCATCGGTAAAAGGCAGGCAGGCGGCGTTTCCACGGATATAAGCGATATTCCCGGCTTTCAGCGCGGAAGCCTTGCGGGCGGCAATCTCCAGCATGGGCAGGCTGTAGTCCAGTCCCCGGATATGGATCTGATAGTCCGCCAGAAGGGCAGTCGTGACGGAGAGGTCTCCGGTGCCGCAGCAAAGGTCCAGCAATACCTTTGGTCGGGAGGATAGACATTCCAATGCTGCCAGCCTCCGCCAGGAGCGGTCCATATTGAGGGTCATCAGGCGGTTGATGAGGTCATAGCGGGGCGGAATATCGGTAAACATCCGGTACAGAGGCTTTGGTTGAGTATTTTTTTCGTGGACGGCTACTGTACTACGCTCCCCGGCCGGTCAGGCCTAATAGTGTTCTTGCAGGATCTTACAATAGATGAAATCCTGTTTGATTTTATTGCTGCAAGACCCCTGCCATGATGAAACCCAGTCCCAGCAGGGCCTGGGTCAGTATTACTACCAGGACGTTACTGCTCATGGCTGAGAATATTGCTTCCGTCCTTTGATCGCTGAAAGCTCCCTGTACAGCTTTATAAGCCAGCGGCAGGGTCAACAGCGCCAGCAGGCAGCAGAGCGGCATCTGATGGGTAATTACCGCTCCGACGATCCACAGGTATGTTGCCGCCGTAAATGAGGTGTATATTACCGCGGCCTTTTTCTTTCCAACTGTTATCGGCAGGGTCTTTCTGCTGGCTATCAGGTCGGCGTCTCTATCGGGGAACTCGTTGAGCAAGAGCAGATTCAGCACCAGAAAACCGGAAGGAACAGAGGCCATAAAGGCGGAAAAAGAATAGCCGCCGGTCTGAACGAAATACGCTCCCAGTACGGGGAGTAAACCAAGTCCCACTCCGGGCGACCATTCAGGGAAATGTTTTTTCAGGATAAAACTGGTATAAAAAAGGACGCAAAGCACTCCGACCAGCAGCAAGGGCAAAAGCTGCCAGCCCTGCACAAGGCTGAAATATATGCCGACGGGTACGGCCAGGAATAAACAGATCAGGCTGTACCAGAGAACCTGTCCGGGCCGTAATTTGCCGGCTGGAAGGATTCCGCTGCCTCCGTTAAAGGGGGTTTTGGTTGTTTTGAGGTCTATACCGCTGCGGAAATCAAAATAATCATTCAGCATATTGACGCTCATATGACAGAAGACAAGTCCAAAGAGGGCCAGTAGGGCATGCCCGGTGCTGACCTGGCCGGTATAATACCAGGCACTGGCTGTCCCTATCCATATCAACACCACGGGCAATACCAGGTAATGAGGCCTGGGTTCCATTAACCAGACCTTTAAATCGAAGGCAGTTTTTCTTTTTTGCACGTTAGAAAGTGTTACCAATATCTAAAGACCTCCGCCGCTGGCAGTTTCTTATTAATTATCCGTGCCGGTAACCACCAGGACTTCATCTCCAATGTCTGCCCTTAAGAAAGCAGCCGCACTGCCGCGGTTGACGGCTATCTCCAGGTAGCCGCTGCTTCCCAGCAGGGCTACCGGACCGCGCCCTTCGGCGTATGTCCCGGCCAGTCCCTGGATAACGGCCCCTGCCGCCTTAATGGTAATGGATTGCGCAGCAGATGGCAATACTCGTTGATGTATGTCTGTAATAAGATTACCGAAATTATCGATGTGTACGATGTGCCCGGTTATTGAGCCTTCCCCGGAAACAGTGACAGCAAGGGGGATTACGGAGAGGGTATCGATTTCATCGCCCAGGGCCGACGCCACGGTACCCAGTGACAACCTGGCTGCAACGGGGGCGAAGATGTCCCTGCCGTGAAAGGTACGGCTTACCGGTTTGCGCCAGTATTCACTGCGTGTGATGGCGAAGCCCCTGAGTGGCGAAGAGAGTTTAACCCGGGGCAGGTCCGGCAGCGGTTCCGGGTGAAAAGGTTCAAGGATATAGCTGAGAAGGCCGTTGTCCGGCGCCACGAAATGGGCTGAGGGCGTTTTGAGGATCACGGCACGGCGGTCCGTGCCCACGCCGGGGTCTACTACTATCAGATGAACGGTGTACGCCGGAAAGAAGGGGGCAGCCGTATTGAGTACAAAAGCAGCCTGTCGGATGTTCTGGGGCTGTATATTATGGCACAGGTCCACTATAACGGCCTCGGGATTGATGGAATATATTACGGCTTTCATGGCGGCCACGTATCCGTCATTCATCCCGAAATCGGTGGTCAGAGTAATAAATGAACCCATATTCTTTAGTATAGATAGATTTATTGGGATTGGGAAGGACAAAAGTCACATTAAACGGACCTGGATTTCTGGTTTCGATTGCTCTCCTCATCCCCTCTTATCTCCAACGTGGCAGAAGAAAAAGGAAGGCGGATTCTCCGGGCAGGCCCGTATATTTAACGGGCCTGGGTCCGGGAGGAGTCTTGATTCGGAATGAAGCTGAGGATGTTGAGCCTGAGATTTTCCATGCCGCTCCAGCGGTCTATTTCCAGGTTGTAGACGATATCCAGGAAGCTGGAGACGTCTGACAGCGAATCTCCCAGTTTAAAAGCGACTCCGTCGAAATTACTGCCGTTCTGTTTCAATTTCAGCCGGAGATGCTGCTGCTCGTTGCCCATGGTGCGGCAGGCTGCCACCTGGACTGCCCGGCTGATAAAAGTAGGAACAGGGTTGCCCTTGCCGAAAGGCGCCAGTTTTTGCAGTTGCTGATAGGCCCCGGAGTCCAGCTCGGAAAGAGAAACCTCGGCATCGATATTTATGCGGGGACGCAGGTCGACGTCTTTAAGCTGGCCGGCGGCGATCTCGATCAACGCTTTTTGAAGCATGGGAATATTTTTCGAGGGCAGTGTAAAACCGGCCGCCTGGGCATGTCCTCCATAGCGTCCCAGAAGACCAGCGCACTGGTTCAGGGCGTTGATAATATTGAACTCGGGAATGCTGCGCGAACTACCGCTGGCGGTCTTGTCGTCGATGTTGATAATGATCACCGGGCGGTAATATTCCTCGGATAGTTTGCCGGCGACCGGACCGGCGATACCCAGGGGAAACTCCTTGTTGCATAACATAATAAGAGGGGCCAGCCCCTGTGAGCCGATCTGCTGGCGCGCTTCCATCATGGCTTTAGCTGTCAGACGTTGACGTTCGATATTTTGCTGCCCCAGAAGTGCAGCCAGTTCGTGTGCTTCCTGGGGTGAAGTTGTGGTGAGAAGATTATAGCTGGCTATGGCGTGCTCCAGTCTTCCGGAGGCATTCAACCATGGAGACAGGCACCAGGTGATGCTATCCGCGTCCAGGTTGCCGGCGCTTAAACCAGCCCGGGTGATGATCTCTCTGATACCCAGGCGCGGGTTGGTATTGAGGGTCCGTATCCCGCGTTTTACCAGGTAGCGGTTTTCGGATACCAGCGGCACCATATCCGCTACGGTGCCGATGGCCACCAGGTCCATGTGTGCTTCAATCTGGTCTTCTTTGCCCAGGCTGCTCATCAGGGCTTCCAGTACCTTATAGGCGACGCCCACACCGGCAAGCTCATTGAAGGGATACTCGGAGGATGCCAGTTTGGGATTCACGATAGCGAAGGCGGGCGGAACGGTGGCGGGTGGGGTGTGGTGGTCGGTTATGATGACGGTAATGCCCTGTTTATTGGCGTACCTGACTTCTTCTATATCCGTTATGCCGCAGTCAACGGTAATAATCAGGCTGACTCCCTGGTCTCTCAGTTCTTGTATCGCAGCCAGGCGCAGTCCATGGCCTTCGGTGATGCGGTGAGGTATATATGGTATCACGACCCCGCCCAGGGAGGCCAGTCCCTGTACCATAAGGGCTGTGCTGGTGACTCCATCAACATCGAAATCCCCGTAAACGGCGATTTTCTCGGCTGAAAGCAGCGCCCGGTAAATACGTGATACGGCGGTGTTCATATCCGACAGTAAAAAGGGATCACCTGAAAGGCGTTCATCGCCCACCAGGAAAAGTTCCATCTGCGATGGATCATTAAGGCCCCGGTTGTAAAGTAGTTGTGCCAGAAGACCGTAATACCCCGTAGAACCGTTTAAATATTCATCCGGGGCCGGCGGCAACAGGTTCCAGCGGCTATGGTTCAATTTTAACCTTTCTAGATAGCTTTAAAAGCCAGGACCGAGTTATGTCCTCCAAAACCGAAGGAATTTGATAATATTTTGTTAACCTTAGCTTTACGCGCTATACCCGGAACATAGTCCAGGTCACATTCGGGGTCGGGATTTTTTAAATTAACCGTTGGCGATATTATACCATATTGCAGAGTTAAAACACAGATAGCTGCTTCAAGTGCGCCCGCCCCTCCGAGAAGATGGCCGGTCATGGACTTGGTCGCGCTCACGGGGATGCGATACGCATAGTCCCCGAAGACAGCCTTGATCGTGCGGGTTTCCATTTTATCATTCAAAGGGGTGGAGGTACCGTGGGCATTGATGTGGTCTACCTCCTCCGGCTGCCAGCCCGCTTTGGAAAGCGTAGCCCTGATAGCCCGGGCCGCTCCCTCCCCGCTGTCCGACGGCTGGGTCATGTGAAAGGCGTCACCGCTGGCACCGTAACCCACAATCTCAGCCAGGGCTTTTGCCCCCCTGTTGACTGCATATTCGTACTCTTCCAGTACCACTACAGCCGCTCCTTCACTGATTACGAAACCGTCACGCAGAGCGTCAAACGGGCGGGAGGCTTCATGGGGGGCTTCGTTATGCTCCGAGAGTGCTTTGCAGGCACAAAATGTCGCCACCCCGATAGCATTGATGGCAGCCTCGCTTCCGCCGGCGATCATGGCACGGGTATCCCCGCGCCGGATGGTCTCATAGGCCACGCCTATGGCATCCGCGCTGCTGGAGCAGGCGGAAGTGGAGCAAAAGTTGGGGCCCCTGGCTCCCAGCCGGATCGAGACCTGGGCGGAAGCCGAGTCCGAGATGAACATGGTGGCCAGGAAGGGATTGACCCGGTCAACCCCGTTGCGATCCAGGTTTAGTATCTGGTCCTGGAGAGTGGTCAGGCCTCCTGCCCCGCTGCCGATCAGCACCCCGATCTCATCGCGGTTGCTTTCGTCGATTACCAGCCCTGCCTGTTTGATTGCTTCCAGGCTGGAGACTACGGCGAACTGGGCGAAACGGTCCATGCGGCGGGCTTCTTTACGGTTGATATAAGTGACGGGATCGAATCCCTTAACCTCTCCCGCAAACCGGGTGGGATATTTGCTGGCATCGAAGGACGTGATATCGGCTATGCCTGACTTTCCGGCTATCAGGGCATCCCAGGTGGAAGGGGAATCCAGTCCGAGCGGAGTGACCATACCGATTCCAGTTACCACCACGCGCTTATTCGGGCAATTATCCAATTTAAATCTCCTTACCGGTCACGAAGATAGTCCTCGATGACAGAGTTAAGCTCGTATTTTCTATTATAACGTTTTATCTATGATATACAAACCAGGTAAAAGCCAAGACTCATTTATGCTCCCCGCAGTCCGTGTCCGGATTCTTCGCCAGCCCCTGGCGGCGCCCCGCTGCAGTCTGCATGCGGAGGGACCTGATATTATTCCTTTATATTTTATACTAATATATCAAGACCAGGGATAGGGTAACCAGGAAGGGTACATCACTCTGGCCCCCGGGATATATCTCCCAGCCCGCTCGCGCTGCCATTAAAAAGGCATCAATCCCCCAGCTTTCCATGGAATAGCGGGCTTTCAGACCCTGGCGGCAGCCCTGTCCTTTTATAACCGTACAGTCGCTGTCCGGGCAAAAAACAGGCTTACAGGGGCCTGCTCCCAGCCCCAGGGCCAGGTAGTATCCGTCATGAAAAGCGGCCGCCTCGATTTCGGCAACGATCTCCAGGCTTTTTCGCCAGCCGGAGGTATCGAAAATATGACGGGTTTCATCCCCTGTCCCGCCGGTCTTCAGTCTGGTCAGGATAAAGAGGGCATAGCGATACCGGGCAACCGTCTTGCGGATGAAGTCCAGGTCGGGAGCATAAGGCGGGCAATTCCCGCAGGTGCCGTAAATGGGGCATTTGGGACTGAGACACTTGGCACGCACTCTTTCATCAATAATCACCCTGTCCGTAGCCAGTACTTCCGCCTGCGCGGCTCCCAGTCCAAGGGCTTTTTGACGGAGACTTTCAAGGTCAGACAGGAGGTCTTTCCCGGGGATATAGGCAGTAATCTTTCTTGTCATGAGGGCCTTTCCAAGCACAATAATAGGATAATTATTATTAACATAATTCCGGGCAGGACGCAAGAGCGGAAACAGAAAGGCAATGTAAAATATTTTTTAATGTTGCTGAATACCGCTTGTCTGACTGTAAGCAGGGTTGATTGCCAATTTTATTTAACAAGATTTTTCCATCAAGACCTGAATTACAAGGTTTATAATATACTGGAACAGAATTACTTCCTTGATATTGTATGAGTTTTCAAAATGAAAAAGTATCTTAAACGATGCAAAATTTCAAGATAAACCGGGGTTAGCAGTGCACGCGCTCAGATATGCTATCCGGCCTTTGCCGGTATTGAAGTATTTCGGCCAGCTCTGCATGGTCCTTTCTCTGCTCACGCTGGTACCGTTAGCTGTATCCATAATATTCGGCAATTACCAGGTCAGCATACGTTATTCAATAGTTGTAGTTGGGATTTTTATCACGGGTTTTTTTCTGCAAAAATTGCCGACTCCCAGGCGTATCCAGACAAATGAAGCAATGGTCATTACCGCTTTTGTATTTCTGTTTACAGCACTGGTCATGACCTGGCCTGTCATGGGCTCAGGATTAAGCTTTCTGGATGCCCTGTTTGAGACCACCTCGGCGGTAACGACGACGGGTTTGAGCTCAACAGCTTCGGTTGAAGATAAACCGGCTATTTTTCTGTTTTCCCGGGCCTGGATGCAGTGGATCGGCGGACTGGGAGTCGTCATTCTCTATGTTGCAATCATGATACAGCCCGGCCTGGCGGCCAAACGTATCGGTGATCTGGAAAACTATGAGGATGATCTTATCGGCAGTACCAGGACGCATGCCCGCCGCGTGCTTATCGTCTACTCTATTCTAACCGTTGCCGGTATTGCCGTTCTCGGGCTGATGGGCGCCGGATGGCTCAACAGCGTGGTTTATTCTTTATCCGCTGTTTCTACCGGAGGGTTTTCACCCCATGATAACAGCCTGGCAGGATTGGGCAGCCAGTGGATGCAAGCGATGGTGGTACTGCTGTCAATAGCCGGCGCTATTCCCCTGGTTCTGTATTTCAGGACGTACAGGAAAGGTTGGAAAACATTGATATACGACCGCCAGGTGCAGGTCCTCTTTCTGTCCGGCTTACTGACGGCATTGCTCATGGTAATATTATTATTTACCCTGGATGGGATGAAATGGAGCCAGGCGTTGTATCATGGCGTAATCAATGCTTTTTCCGCTCAATCAACGGCGGGCTTTGCCTCGCTGGATATTTCTCAAATAAACGAGGGATCAAAACTGACACTGATTATTTCCATGTTTCTGGGCGGCAGCTCCGGTTCGACCGCCGGAGGCGTTAAAATCCTGCGTTTGCTGATTCTGCTGCAACTGCTCTATGTTTTTGTCCAGCGCGCCTGTATGCCCAGGCAGGCTGTTTTGCAGGCGAGCCTTGGCCGGTATCGGTTAGGTACGGAAGAAATTCAAAACGCCCTCAGCATTATTTTCGTTTTCCTGATAGTAATTACGACTTCATGGCTGGTATTTGTGGTCATGGGATATGATCCGTTTAACTCTCTATTTGAGGTTGTATCGGCAACAGGCACAGTCGGATTATCAGCCGGAATAACCGCACCTGACCTTCATCCGCTTCTGAAAGGAGTTCTATGCGCGGACATGTTTCTGGGAAGGCTGGAAATCCTGGCCTGGTTAGTGGTATTCTATCCCCGTACATGGATTGGGAGAAGATTGGAGGAATAATATGAGGATCGTATTTTCAGGCGCCAGTCCGTTGACAATTGTTACGGCCAAAAAGCTGATTAAACAGGGCCACGAGGTGATTATTATAGAGGTGGACAAGGAAAAGATCGACCAGCTTTCCGATGAGCTGGACGGCAGTTTCCTTTATGGCGATTCAGCCAAACCGTCGGTGCTCAGCCAGGTTGATCCCAAAAACAGCGATATACTGTTTTGCCTGACCAACAGCGATCAAATTAATATTATCACTTCTCTGCTGGGGCGTTCGCTGGGCTTCAAGCGTGTTGTAACCAGCATCGAAGATACCGACCTTGAGAATCTATGCCGTGAACTCGGGCTTTTAGATACTATTGTGCCCGTGTGGACCTTGAGCCGTCATCTGGATAACATGGTACGCGGACTTGATAACATTGAACTCTCCACATTATTGAAAGAAGATGCCCGTTTTTTCACTTTCAGGGCAGGCGAAGAGGATGCGGTCGGGATTGATGACCTGGGTCTTCCGCGAGGCGCACGGGTGATTTTTTATTATCGTGACAATAAATTCCAGTTTGTTGATAATGATACGAAATTTCGGAAGGGTGACGAGATTGTCATTTTAACCAATAGCAGTAATATTCCCGGTTTCAATGAACGTTGGTATCCCAAAAGGCCGATAAAAGACAATAATGCCGGCGGAAAAGACCCCCGTAAAAAATAAAAATATTTCTGTCCGGGATATATTAATACCGGGTTTGGAACGGGTCATAGAGGCTAAAGATCACTTCTGTTTCGTATTTCATCCTAAAATAATGGTACCAATGATGGGTATATCTCTTTGCTCACGATCTATATGATTGCTCGATCACTCAATAGGCCAATTGACTTTCTTACGATGTATCTATACCAGTACTAGAGGTCTGCTTTTCCGGTTGGCACACAACCGGTGTTCCGGAGTGGCCTGAGCCAATGTTCCGGGGATGAAAGCCAATTAAACCTGGGATCTGATTTTTTGCTTCAATGAGTATTTCGGGTTTCCACCTCTTGATAATGTTTCAGAGGTAAAAGGTGTTTCTTTAAATTTTACATCGGGGTTTTTACGATCTGATTACCATTTGGCCGGACTAAAAAGGACGTATTCTCCAATCTGATAATATTCGCTTTCATTACGGATAACATGTTCATAACACCCTCGCTGCCAGATACGTTATCCCGGTGTATACCTGAGTTGATTGATTCTGCGTGAAGAATAGGTTTTAAAGGCACACACTATTTCGGACAGAGTAAACGATCTGGAAGTGTGCCGGTGCCTGAACAAGTTCAGGACGAACCGGCCAGCCCGGACTTCAGAATGGTAATTATGCCATGGACATGATTGGGCATCACAATGAATATGTTGTTATTGATATCAGGATAATGCAGCGGTATTTCTTGCCAAACTGACTCTGTTATTTTCCTGTCCCGGCCTATTGTTATTAACCGGATATAGCTTTAGTTGTGTGACCATCTAGATTCAAGATAGGCGGTTTGTTTGGATTATGTGTATACA
>JAFGOB010000111.1 GCA_016926695.1 Dehalococcoidales bacterium
GTGCCCAGTGTCCCCGTGATTATCATTGCTGCCTGACTCATCTGTTTCTCCTCCTGCCTTTGATAGGCCTCAGCCTTCGATCCAATTTTATTTATTGTACGGCGGCAACCCGACTAACTTGCCCTTGCTGAATCCCCACAGATCACGCACCGCGGCATTGTAGTCTATCTTCTTTCCCTCGGCTTTTTCCCTTTCGGCCACCTTCTCACGGTGGAAGTCCTTGATTTCTTTCGAGAAAGGCAGATTACCGAACTCCAGATAGCGGCAGGCTCCTCTCACGTCTCTTACTCCAAGGACCTGGTCCCTGACATTCATATTGGAACTCCAGGGGGAATCCAGCACTCCGGCTTTCAAGGCCTTGCAGGCCCCCACCAGGACATCCCCGTCTCCCAGCTCAAAGACCCTGTCCAGGATCGCCCTGACCTCGGCCTCCGTGATCTTCTTTTCTATCTCGATCTCTTTCATATCAAATTCGATCCTCTGCTCCCTCACCACATCAAAGACCCACTTGGCAGAGCGGTAACTCATCTCATGACTCTGGGCGGTAGGAACACCTGCTCCCTCATCCACTGTCCTGATACAGACCGCCTCGGCTTTAGCCAGGGAAGCCACCATGGCAGTATAGTTGATATAGCCGAAGGCGCCGCCCAGATCGAGAGGGACGGGATAAAGCGGGGTCATCTGGCAAACCCGGCCGGTAACCATGGTGTCTTTGTATCCGTACCTGTCCAGGTATTCCCTGAGCATTCCTGAAGAAACATCAGTCCAGGCAATGTCCTGTGCCATATTGCCCATAAAGTGAACCAGAGGATTTAGTGCCTTTACTCCCTGCTCGGCGGCAGCCAGGCATTCGATGATCTGGCAGGCGATATTCATGCTCAGAGGGAAGGTAGCAGAAGGTATCCAGCCGTGAGAATCCAGGCTTATTATGACACCTCTTTCCGCATACCAGCCGCATAGCCGGTAATTAAACTGACTGTTGATGATAGCATCTTCCAGAGTGTCGTTTTTGCTGTAGCTGCCGAAACCAATGAAAATCTCTCCTCCCCCTGCCGTCATGCCGGAAGCAATAGATATTTCCATAGCCAGCCCGTCCGGTCCTCGCGGGCTGAAAGCAGAATTTTTACAGGATTCTATTACTTTACGGGTATCTTTCACTCCATGGATGGCAATCGGATAGCCGTTCAGTACCGATTTCCCCGTACGGTTGCTTTCATCCAGGGCCTGCCGGGCTTTTTCGAATTTTTGATTGCGGCTGTAGCTGTCCGTAGTAACGGGAATAAGCGGCACTCCGGCCTTTTCCAGCGTCTGGCACAGTATGATTTCATCACTCAGAATACCCGTGCCTCCCCTGGGCGATACCACGGTCCTGCCGTCTTCGCGCAGCTTTTTCATCACCTTCCACCAGATCTGGCTATCCGAAAGGCTTTTTTGATAAGCTATGGCATCATCGTAATCAACTTCCCTGCCAGTGGGCCACCTGGCCAGCCATTCTTTTCTCCTTTGCATCAGCGTCCCGTCATCCAGGCACTTGTTTCTAACCGGTATCGTCATCTCCACCTCCGATATATTCAAAAATCAAGGTTCATTATGCTATCATTAATAATAATGTGGGATAAATATATAATATTATAAGTTGTACACGAATATACCGTCAACGCACCTGACGGGTGAGGCATATCGGCCATCGGTCCGAGCACCGTAAATCCCGTCCTGTGTAAAACGGCAGCCGGGGCGCTATCCGGTCCGGGCAACCGGGGAAGTGGATAACATACCTCAAGCAGTATTTCCCGGACCGTACTCATTTCCCGTTCCCCCGGTAAAAAAGAAGAAGATAAAGAAGGAGTGGAACATGGGCGGCGGATATATGGGGAAAATGCTCTGGGTTAATCTACATACCGGTGAAATTAAAATAGAGGTACCGGAAGAAAGGCTCTACCATGATTTCATCGGAGGTTACGGGATAGGGTCCAGGCTCCTTTACAGCCGCCAGAGAGGCGGAGTAGACCCTCTCGGCCCGGAAAACACCCTGGGAATAATAACGGGTATACTCACAGGCTCACCTGTTCCAATGGCCTGCCGCTACGAAGTCGTAGCCAAGTCACCGCTCACCGGCGGATGGGGGAACGCCAACTGCGGAGCGGATTTCGGGCCTTACCTGAAATTTGCGGGATACGATGCCATCTTTTTTACCGGCATCGCCGAAAGACCGGTATATTTTCTGATAGATAACGGCAGCGCCGAGCTGAGAGATGCCTCCCATCTCTGGGGGAAAAACACCTTCGACACCGAAGACCTGCTTATGGAGGCCCATGGAGATACGGCGAAAGTAATCACAATCGGGCTGCCGGGCGAAATGTGCAGCCTGCTGGCATGCATCATCACCCATAAAGGTTCAGCCGCAGGACGATCGGGCCTGGGAGCAGTTATGGGATCAAAAAATCTCAAGGCTGTAGTTGTCAAGGGGGAAATGAAGGTACCGCTGGCCGACCCTGACACCGTAAACAGCCTGAGAAAAGAGTACCTGCCCAAATTCAGGTCTCCCATAACACAGGGACTGCATACCTGGGGAACAGCCATCCATGCCGCATCTTCCATCCATAGCGGAGATACGCCTATCAAGAACTGGGGAGGAGTGGGAGTGATCGACCTGCCGGATGCTTCAGGACTTGAAAAAGAGATGATCAATTCCGATATCGATAAGCTGACGGGCTGCTGGCACTGTCCGGTGGCCTGCCGCGGCACATATAAAGAAGGCACAGGCGAATATAAATATCCGGCCGGTACCAAGCGGTTTGAATATGAAACAGCCGCTGCTTTCGGGGGCATGTGTTTGAATACCAACGCCGACTCTATCAAAATGGCCAATCACCTGTGCAATATGTACGGTATGGATACCATTTCCACAGGTACGACTATTGCCTTTGCCATGGAATGCTATGATCACGGACTGATTACCAGCTCCGATACCGATGGAATCGAGCTGAGATGGGGCGACCATCAGGCCATGTTGAATATGCTGGACAAGATGGCCCGGCGCGAGGGTTTCGGCGCCGTCCTGGCTGACGGTGTGAAAGTTGCGGCGGAGAGAATAGGAAAAGGGGCTGAAGAGTTTGCGGTACACATCGGCGGACAGGAGCTCGGGCTGCATGACCCCAAGTTCGATTTCCCGGCTTTCCACGGTACGCCCACAGCAGCCAAGTATGCCATGGATGCCGCTCCGGGACGCCATACGGCTGGTTTCGGGCCCACCCAGTTCCAGGGATACCTGGTCAACGCCGCCGGGCTATGCCTGCATATGAATACGCTGCCCTTCGACCGGGATAAATACATGACTGATTTTATGAAAGCCGTGACCGGCTGGGACCGTCCCATGTCCGACCTGCTAAAAGCGGGAGAAAGAATCGGCAACATGAGGCACGTCTTTTCACTCAGAGAAGGGGATAATCCGCTCAAGCGCAAGGTACACGGCAGGATCATCGGTGAACCGCCCTTTAAAGAAGGTCCCCTGGCTGGAGTTTCCGCCGATTTACAGGCCCAAATCTACTGGAACCTGGGGGCACTCGACTGGGATAGAGAAACCACCGTACCCAGCAAGAAAAAGCTGCTGGCGCTGGGGCTGGATGATGTAGCCGAGGAGCTCTGGCCGCCTCAGACGGGAAAAGGTCCCGGCGGACACTGAGGTTCATTTAATAATGGTGGAAATTCTTGAATAATCCGGGATACATTGCGCCACGGTTCCGGTCTTAGAGAGCCAGGCTTCCGGCGTTTTGAGAGCCACTATTCCGGATATAA
>JAFGOB010000112.1 GCA_016926695.1 Dehalococcoidales bacterium
AAGACCAATAATTACTGAATATCTGTTTTCCAGTTTAAGTGGCTCTCACCTCCGGAAGGATGGTTCCCGCAGTTCCGGAACATTGGCCCTATACTAACCGGAACTACGGCTCTCTCAGACCGGTGTACGCACCCGGACGACGATTCTCGGGATGTGTTGCCGGAAATATACTTCACGGGGATACCCTGACAGTAACTGGGATTAGTAAGATTATCCGCATCATACGGGAAAAACGTATGCTCTTACAGGCTGGCTGTATGGGAAAATTCCGCCTGATAGCACATTACAGGCAGGTAAGGGGAACGACCGATTACTCGCTTATTACCTGGATGCCTTCATTCATCTGATACTTTTCAATATAATGCAAATGGGCCAGCATTCTGGCTTCTGCTTCTGCGGCATCGCCGGCTTTCAGTGCACTGAAAATGCTGCGATGATCTTCGACCACCTTTGCGCAATGATGAATATCCGGTGTGAAGATACTTTTCTTGAAGTCGAAAATGAAGTCCATCACATAGTCCATGGTTAATACGAATACGGGATTATGCGTGGCCTGGGCAATCAAACGGTGGAATTCAATATTCTTTTCTCCCACGCTGAAGTATTCTTTGAAAGGGAATGATGGGGGGGTTTTTTCCATCTTGTTTTCACAGAAGGAGATGTTTTCTTCCAGAACCTGTAGCTCTTCCGGCGTAATAATAGATGCTATCATGCGTATTATGGGTGGTTCGACTGTCAGCCGTACTTCCGCCAGATGATGGGCTGAAAATTTTCTTCTTTTGAGATAATTGTTGAGGGCCAACTTAACCGAATCGTTATTGATCTGCGTAACGTATATCCCGCCGCCCCGTCCTCTCTTTTTTTCAATCAGGCCGGCTACTTCAAGTCCGCGCAGAGCTTCCCGTATTGTTACAATACTCACATCAAACTGATCGGATAGCTCTTTTTCCGTGGGCAGCTTTTCGCAGGGTTTCACCGTGCCCTTGATTATCATGTTCGAGATACGGTTTTCGATGATATCCGTCGCACGGCGTATTTTCAACGACTCAAATTCTATTTTCTTCATAGCTTGAAAGTCTCCTAACTGTAGCACATAATCGTCTTAAGCAGGGTTCTCCAGAAAGACAATGAAAAGAAGATCACAAACAATACCGGACACAAATGCATCAATCAACGATCATATATGTCCCTGAGATTTACTATAACATATTATCCCGTACTTACAAAATGGAAATAACCTAATATTATATTTATTGACTTTAGGTTTTACAATCGATATAATTCAACTATCGTAGTCAACCATTTTTGCATTAATATTGTACAGGTTATTCTAATATTTTTAAATAAGGGGGCCGCATGCTTGAAACCAAAGACGCTTTGATGAAAATTTTCGTAAAAGAACAGGTTGTGGATGACCCTGAAATGCTGGAGGCTTATGCCAGAGATGAGAGTTTCGTACATCCTCTTAAGCCACGAGCGATAGTAAAACCAGAGAATGCCGTACAAATAGCGGATCTGGTACGCTGGGCTGGTGAGACTGATACTCCTCTGGTGCCTGTCAGTTCCGCAGGGCCGCACTTCAGGGGAGATACCGTACCGTCTTCACCAGGGGCTATTATGGTAGACCTGAGCGGGATGAAGAAGATCATTCATATTGATGTCCACAACCGCATGATAATAATTGAACCGGGGGTTACCTATGACGAGATACAGCCCGAACTGGCCAAACATGGATTGAGGCTGTCTGCTCCTTTAAAGCCGAAATCCGGTAAATCGGTCATTGCCAGTTTGCTGGAAAAAGAGCCGATAATGATACCACGTTATCAATGGACGCCCCAGGATCCTTTACGCTGTCTGGAGATAACCTGGGGGGATGGGCAGACGATGACTACCGGAGAAGCCGGTAGCCTGGGTAATCTGGAGGAAGAATGGGCCAAGAAGCTGGCGCAGGTAAGTCCAACCGGTCCGGCCCAGACTGACTTTGCCAGAATTGCGCTGGCAGCCCAGGGCAGCATGGGTATCGTAAGCTGGGCCTCGATAAAGTGTGAACTTTTACCTTCAATACATAAGCTGTATTTTATACCGGCAAAAAAGCCGGAGGACCTGGTGGATCTGGCTTACGCTATTTTAAGGATACGTTTTGGCGATGAGTTGATGATAATGAATAACTGGAACCTGGCATCCATCCTGGCCGGGGAATCCAGCCAGGTTAAAAAACTGGCGTCACAGTTGCCGCTTTGGGTGCTGCTGGTGGGTATCGCCGGACGTGAAAGATTACCTGAAGAGAGGGTGGCGTTTCAGGAAAAGGATATATCCGAGATGGCGCAGCGTTTCGGACTGGAGCTGGTCCCGGCTGTACCCGGAGCAAGCGGCGCTGAAGTACTCAGATCTATCCTCAGCTCTTCCGAAGTGCCATACTGGAAGCAGAGGTATAAAGGCGCCTTCAAGGACTTGTTTTTCCTGAATACCCTGGAGAAAGCTCCCCGGTTTATCCAGTGCATGTACAATGTTGCAGAGAGCCGGGGTTATCCCACTTCTGAGATTGGGATATATCTACAGCCTTCGCACCAGGGCGCTAATTGCCATATTGAGTTTGATCTGTATTACGATCCGCAGAATACCCGTGAAAGAGACCGGATGAAAGAGCTTTGTACCCTGGCCAGCGAGGAGTTGCTAAAGGAAGGGGCGTATTATTCCCGTCCCTATGGTATATGGGCCGATATGGCTTTCAACCGGGATGCCCAGTCTACCAGGGTATTGAAGAAGATCAAGGGCATTTTCGATCCGAAAAACGTGATGAACCCGGGAAAACTGTGCTTTTAACAGAATAGAACAGAGGAGGATGATCAAGTGTCGTTAGAAGAACATTTGGCTGAAAGTGAAAGGTGCAGCCAGTGCTCCTATTGCAAATGGATCCCGCTGGACCAGATCAAAAGCATCCGGTTCGCGAATGGCTGTCCCAGCATTGCCTACAATAACTTCAACGCTTATTCAGCCCGCGGCAGATATCTGCTTACCCATTCGTTGCTTTCCGGCAGAAGTGAATATACTGACCGGGTAATGGATATGGTTTATAAATGCGTAACCTGCGGCAGTTGCGATATTGCATGCAAAGTATGCCGCTATAATATGGAGCCCCTGGAGATGATCCATGACCTCAGATTTAAACTGGTGGAAGATGGACAGCTTCTGCCTCAGCACATGGTCTATATCGATCACTTGCGGAAAGAAGACAACATGATGCTTAAACCCAAAGCGGAAAGGGGCGACTGGGCAGAAGGACTGGATATCAAGCATGTGACCGATGAGCCGGCGGAAGTGCTTTTCCACGCGGGGTGCCGCTTCAGTTTCGATGAGACTCTCTGGCCCAAGGCACGGGCCGCTGTCACCTTGCTCAAAAACGCCGGGGTGGACATAGGAATAATGGGCAAAGATGAATCCTGCTGCACCGGCAGGGTATTTAATATGGGATACAAGGGTGAATTCACCAAATTTACCGAGAACAATATTGAAGCATGGAAGACACTTGGAGTAAAAACAATAGTGACCTCCTGCGCAGACTGTTATCATGCTTTCAAGCGTCTGTATCCAGCCCTTGGCTCGAAGATCAAAGTAGTACACACGGTGGAGTATCTGGATAACCTTATCAAAGAAGGCAAGATTAAATTCAGTAAGAGTCTACCCATGAAGGTGACGTATCATGACCCGTGTCACCTGGGAAGGCAGGGAGAGGAATATGTTCCCTGGGAAGGTAAGGAAAAGAAGATCAAGGGCCAGATGGTGATATTCGAGCCGCGCAAGCCTCGTTACAACGGGGTCAATGGCGTTTACGACCCGCCGAGAAATGTATTGAAAAGTATTCCCGGCCTGGAGTTGGTGGAAATGGAGAGGAACAGGGAATTCGCCTGGTGCTGCGGGGCCGGTGGTGGGGTTAAGGAATCCTATCCCGAGTTTTCTAACTGGACGGCTACAGAACGTATCGAGGAAGCTAAAGCCAGCGGCGCAGAAGCGCTGGTAAGCGCCTGTGGCTGGTGTGAGCGCAACTTCGTGGATGCAATAGCCGGCAATGATGAAACTATGCCGGTGTTCGATGTGGCTGAGCTGGTACAGAAGGCGATATAAACTCAGAGTAAGGAGTGTAGAATATGGCGATATCAAAAGAGGCTTACAGGGCGCTGGAAGACATAGTCGGTCCGGAAAATATTTCGGACGATCCGGCCCTGCTGGATACTTATATCTATCCCCAGAATGCCACATCGGTGCATCTGGGACCATACTACCATGTTTATACACCACGCGGCGGAGCGGTGGTTCTGCCTGCCACTACCGAAGAGGTGCAGGGCATAGTAAAGGTCTGTAACAAGCACAAAATCAAATATAAGTGCTCTGCTACTTTCTGGGGTGGTATGGGATATCCCTCCCATCCCGATGCCGTACAGATCGATATGAGGCGCTTCAATCATATTGTGGAAATCGACCGCAAGAACTGTTTTGCGGTTATTGAGCCATATGTCATCGGGGCTACGCTTCAGGCGGAAGCCATGAAGGTCGGGCTTAATACACATATTATCGGGGCGGGGGCAAGCTGTTCTCCTCTGGCCAGCGCCGTGGGTTTTGCGGGCGCCGGTCCTGATTCATTATACATGGCCAAGGGTGGAGACAACATGCTGGGTGGTGAGTGGGTTATGCCGGATGGCGAGATCCTGAGGACCGGCTCGCTGGGTTCCGGCCTGGGCTGGTTTTCCGGTGAAGGGCCGGGGCCGGGCGTCAGAGGTATTATCCGCGGAAGTCTGGGCACAAGGGGGGCCATGGGAGTTTTTACCAAAGTGGCTTTAAAGCTTTTCCCCTGGCCGGGTCCGGCCATACTGCCGGTTACAGGCACTATTCCCGCTTATAAAACAGAGCTGCCTCCCAACATAACGGTACACTCGCTGGCCTTTCCTTCCTGGGAAGCCTGGGCGAACAGCGCTTATAAAATATGGAACGCGGAGATCGGTTACATCGCCCACAGGCAGTATAATATGTTCGGACGTGACCTCAAATTGGCCATGGTCAAGATTCTCAACGATCCGACCAAAACACTTTCGGATATGGAAGAACTGCTGAAAGATCCCGAGCTAAAAAGGCAGACCGAAGAGATCAAGTTTGATTATGAACTGGTGCTGGCCGGGATGACTCCCAGGGATATAGCCTGGCAGGAGAAGGCCCTGGATGAAATACTGGCTGAGACAGGGGGTAAGAGGATAGAGGCCATGGAAGACCCCGAGGTCAAGAAATGGTCGCTTCTGTTCATGCTCAGACTCGGACACAAGAGCCTGAACCTGGTTTTCGGTGGGGGCTATGACGGCTCTTTCTGTCAGTTCGGCACGCCGGACTTCGTGATTGAGTATGCCAAACGCGGCTCAGAACTGAAAAGCCAGTGGGAGAAAAAGGGAGCTATGGTGGAAGCAGGCGGTGACTGCGGTATGGGTGGTCTGGGGGGAATTGGCGGAGGCGGTATGACAGGCCTGGAGAATTTCGTTCACTTTGATCCTTACAGCAAGGAATCAACGGAGGGGGTATACGATTATTTCCTGGCATCCATGCAATTGGCCAATGAAATGAAGATCGGCGGTGGTATTGAGACCACCAATGTACTTTGCCGGGGCGCTGATGGAATGGAAGTTCCCAGGGAACAGAGGAATAAGGCCCTGGCTTCAACCCGCCAGCCCTGGGCTTTCCGTTACCAGCAGAAGATTCGCGAGACTTTTAATCCTAATGACCTGGGTGATGCCTACTACTGGACTCTGAGTGATAAATTGTAGTGAAACGTATGGTAAACGGTCAGGAAGGTAAGGCGGGATTTTTCCCTGGTAAGGGATAACCCGGATCGAGGCAATGGATCGAAGTTGTATATCCCATTAACCTGATACTCTTCCACAGGGGGCAAAATAGAGGTATACGTAAGATAATATCGCAGATGGGTGGCGGGGGTATAAGTTATCGTAACTTATCCTTTAACTGCTGAATATGGTATAATTTTAGGGTTATGTCTAAAAATATATTTCAGAATTAGCGGTTGAGAAAATGGAACAGGAGGGTGGGGAGATATTTTCAGGATATTATCAGATTCACAAATAAATTAAGTATAAAAATGTAAAAAGGAGACTTAGCTTATGGCGATTCTGGAAGAACCGATCAAAGGTGTAAAAAATGTCAAAAATTACATTAATGGAGAATGGGTAGACTCCAAGGGCGAATATGTGGATGTAGTCAATCCGGCTAATATGAAAGTGATTGGCAAATGCCCGATCTCCACCAAAAATGAGTTCGATTCCGCTGTGCAGGCTGCAAAAGAGGCTTATCCCGATTGGCGGCGGACGACTCCTCTTGCCCGGACCAGGATGCTCTTCAGATTGAAACAACTGATGGAGGAGAACTTCGAGGAAATCAGCCGGATTCAGACCCAGGAACATGGAAAATGTATAGACGAATCACGTGGTGAGACCCGCCGGGGTATTGAAAATGTGGAAGTAGCCTGCGGAATCCCCACCCTTCAGCAGGGCTACTTTTCAGAAGACATAGCTCATGGTATTGACGAGTTTGTTATACCTACCCCGCTGGGTGTCTTTGGTATTATTGGTCCTTTCAATTTTCCCTGGATGATTCCTTTATGGTCCGCTCCCTATGCCATTGCAACGGGTAATACCGTGGTGGTAAAACCTTCCAGCGAGGTACCGCTCAGCCAGATGAAGCTGGCGGAGTTGACGGAAGAGGCCGGTATACCGCCCGGTGTATGGAATGTTGTTAACGGCGGCAGGACAGTTGTAAGTGCCATGCTTGATAACAAAGATATTGCCGGTGTAACCTTCGTCGGTTCCACCCCGGTAGGACGCGATGTTATTTACAAGAGATGCGGTGAGACCGGTAAAAGGGTTATCGCCCAATGTGGCGCCAAGAATTTCATGACTATCATGCCCGATTGTGATGTAGACAGGACTGTAGCCGCCATGATGACATCTTTCTTTGGCAATACCGGACAGCGCTGCCTGGCTGCTGCCAATGCAGTACTCTGTGGTGTGGACGACAAATTCTATAATAGCTTCATGGAAAAGGTGGTTGCACAGGTTAAAAACATCAGGGTCGGTTATGGACTGGATGAGTCGATACAGATGGGTCCCCTGCGCGATAAATCCAAGAAAGAGAACGTTCTCAGATACATCGAGTCGGGAATCAAAGATGGATTCAAATTAACCGTTGACGGCAGAATCCCCAAGATCAACGGTGATTATCCCGATACCTGCTACCTGGGGCCGACCATTTTTGAGGATGTTGATCCCAAGTCCAAAATTGGCAGTGAAGAGATCTTCGGACCGGTAATGAGTGTTATGCGGGTCAAGGACCTGAATGAGGCTATCCAGATAAGCAACGAGAATAACTTTGCCAACGGCCATTCCATATTTACCACCAACGGTAAGGCCGCCCGCGAGTTCCAGTACAATATTCTCAGCGGTAATGTGGGCATTAACGTAGGCATCACCGCAGCAATCGCCTATTTCCCCTTCGGAGGGTCCAAGGATTCGTTCTTCGGAACGCTCCATACCCAGGGTAAGGAAGCAGTCCGCTTCTTCACCGAGAGCAAAGTTGTCATTCAAAGATGGTTTTAATAATACGGGAGAGCAATAAATGATAATCAATACTTCTTCAGCGGGCATTTCGCTGGCCAAGCAACTGGAGACGGATTCGGCCGCCTATTATGAAGCACTGGCCGGTAAATTCCCCAAAAATGCAGAAACGTTTCTGTCATACGCTAAAGAAAATAAGAAGAATATCGCCAACAATGAAAGGGTCTATTTTGGAGTTATCACAGATGCTATTGAAGGCTGCTATGCTTACAACCTGAATTCTGATGATTATGCCTTGGATACCCGGTTGGCGGCTGATGCTGCCGAGGCGGATGCTGTAGCAAAGGCAGTAAAGTTGGAAGAAACGATTGCCAGTTTTTACAAAGATGCAGCCGAACAGGGAGGCGCTTTGATGGCGGATGTTACACGGGCTTTTACGCTGGCGGTCAAGAAGAGAGCACGACGAATCGAAAACCTGAAATCTCTTTAGCGGTGGGAATATTTCTGACCGGGAGTGAAACGTGAAGATAGTCGTTTGCATGAAAATAGTGGTTGATCCGGAGGCGCCTGTATCGACTTTTAAGGTCGATGAGGCAGCCAACAAGATAATGCCGATGAAAGGGATTCCTCCCGTTTTAAATCCTTATGATGAGAATGCCCTTGAAGCAGCCCTCAAGATCAAGGATGCCGATAAGGGAACGACCATTACCGTTCTTAGCATGGGAAAAAATTTGCCTAAACCAATTGTAAGAAAATCCCTGGCTACCGGAGCGGACGAACTGATAACACTTGAAGACGACGCTTTTGAAGACCTGGACAGCAATACCACTGCTAATATTCTGGCTGCGGCCATCAAAAAGACCGGGGCCTATGATCTTATCCTCTGCGGCAGAGAGGCCGCGGATACCGATGCCGGACAGGTAGGAGCAGGTATCGCTGAGTTACTCGGTATTACCAGTATAACGCTGGCCAGCAAAATCGAACCAGCGGACGGCAAGATCAAAGTAGAAAGACTCACGCCTGATGGCAGTGAGGTCATAGAGTGCGGATTGCCGGCTGTTGTTACAGCCAGCAGTGAAATAGGCGCCATACGCACTGCCGCTCTGGCTGGAATTATGGCGGCACAGAAGAAACCACTCAAGACATGGACAGCGGGTGACCTGGGAATAAGTCCGGTCCAGTTTAAGAAGACAACCCTGATCAAGCTTTTTCAGCCTGTAAGGGAGGGCAAGTGCGAGATGGTGACCGGAGGTACTCCTGAAGAAGCCGCCGCCAATCTGGCAGTTATGCTTAAGGAGAACAAGGTTATTTAGGCTTACAGATAAATCCCTCTCACCTATCTTCTCCCTTGAGGGGAGAAGGCCTGAAACAAGTTCAGGTTAGATGAGGATGAAAAGAGGGATTTAAAACATTAAACATCTTTCATGGGGGAAGCCAGCCGGCTTCCCTCCTTCGCATTAAAAGGTAGCGGCATGCCATGACGTGCCTTTTCCCTCTCCATTCTTCTCCCTCGAAGGGAGAACTTAGTGTAGTGTCTCATAAATTGCTTTACTATTTCAGCCAATCCGAAATGTCATTCCGGACTTGATCCGGAATCCAGTCACCCTTACATGACTCTCTGGATTCCAGCCTGCGCTGGAATGACACACACCTTTAGCATGGTGCATTTATTATGCAACGTATATCTGTCTACACCGGTCTGAGAGAGCCGCAGTTCCGGTAGGTATAGAGCCAATGTTCCGGAACTGCGGGAACCATCCTTCCGGAGGTGAG
>JAFGOB010000113.1 GCA_016926695.1 Dehalococcoidales bacterium
AGTATGTAAAGTGGCAAGGGAAACAGGATTCAGGTCAAGCTTCGCTTGACCTGTAAAGTGCCACGGGCTCTGCCCGTGGGTATCTACTGCGTCGTTCGTTCAATATTTGGACGAAAATGCCAAACTACGTTAACTCCCGGTGATATCGTATCTAACTAAACATCAGATTCACCACGCCAGGTTAATGTTTGTTTCAAGTCAAGAGGTTGTGATGTTTACCCTGAATGTTGAAATGTACGGTATACCTCAAAAAATTACACAGCAGTATAAAACGTCGGTAAACCTTGAAGATGAGGCTGGCCTGAAAGATGTTGTACAGGCGCTCAAACGTAAAATTCCTGCCCTGGAAGGTCCTGTTATATCCAGGGGACAGGACCGGCTTACTGAAGAATATTCCTTTATTATCAACGGACGATCCTTACCCGGCGATAGCAACATAAAAATCCGGCCGGACGACCGGATAGTGCTGGTACTGCTGGCTACTGGGGGCTGACATGGAAATCGCCTCAGGCATTAAACATTGTTTATAGCATCATCCGGTCAATTTACCGTTATATACTTTTTACAGTGTTCCTCTCAGTTTGGGATCAAGCGAGTCCCTGAGACCGTCTCCCATCATGTTAAAACCGAATACCACCATCATGATTGCCACACCCGGAGCGAAGGAAAGGATCGGGTTGGTGAGCAGGTACTTATATCCGTCATTGATCATGCTGCCCCAGGCAATGATGGGGGACACAATACCAATACCCAGGAAGCTGAGAGCGGCCTCGGAGAGGATGACCATACCTATGTTCATGGTTATCATCACCAGAAGGGCCGGGAAGGCATTGGGGAAAATATGCCTCAGCATCATGCGCAGATCGCTGGCGCCCAGGGAACGGCCGGCCATCATGTAGTCATTTTGCTTGATGGTGAGCGCCATGCCGCACATCATACGGCAGTGTCCTGCCAGACCTCCTATAGCCAGGGCAATAATGACGTTTTTAAGGCCGCCTCCCAGGACGGCCGCAATTACGAAGGCGTTCAGCATCATGGGTATTGACATAAGGGCGTCCGTAAAACGCATGATAACGGCAAAGACAAGGCCTCCGTAGTGTGCTGCTATCAGTCCCATGGTTTCTCCTATCAGCGCGGCGATGATTACCGCTGAAAAGCCCACGATAAGTGATGTTCTACAGCCGTAAATGACCCTGCTGAGAGTATCTCTGCCCAGCGAATCGGTGCCCAGCAGATGACTCCAGGAAGGCTGTGCCAGTTGTTCGTCCAGCATCATCAGGTCGGGATCGTAAGGAGATATCAGGGGACCGAAGATAGCAGCGAAAACAATCAGGCAGATAAAAACCAGCCCGACTACGGCAATTTTTCGCCCGAAGAATATTCTTATCACACGCCTGGTCTCGCTGTAATGGGGCGCTATTACCTCCAGTTCGGTGTTTTCAGTCTGTATTATTGTACCTGAATCGTTAGTCATTTTAGTCCTTATTCATATCTTATTCTGGGATCAAACCATCCGTAAGAGATGTCAACGGCGAGATTGGCCAGGACCACTACCGAAGAAATAATCAGAACGCCCGATTGGACCACCTGGTAGTCCTGGGTAAATACTGCATCTCTCATCATTCTGCCTACACCCGGTATATTAAATACTGTTTCAATAAGCACGGAACCGCCGAAAATGAATCCAACCTGCATGCCCAGCATGGTGACTACCGGTATCAGTGAATTCTTGACGATATGCCTTATTACGATTGATCTTTCCCGCAGGCCTTTGGCCCAGGCGGTGCGTATATAGTCCTGTCTGACCACCTCAAGCGTGCTTGAGCGTGCCTGTCGGGTTAAAGAAGCCAGAGAAAATACCGAAAGGCAGAAGACCGGCAGTATTACCTGTTTGGTGCTCAGCCAGAAATCATCGAAGGGTGAAGTATAACCGTAAACCGGCAGCCATTGCAGCTTTAATGCCAGTATGTATAGCAGTAGAATTCCCACCCAGAATGCGGGGGCTGTTATACCCAGGTTAGCCAGAACGGTTAGCACTGAATCGATCCATTTTCCGCGTCTAAGGGCGCATATAACTCCGAAAGCAGTGCCGAAAATAGCGCTGAATATCATGGACAAAGCACCCAGATGCAGGGTTATGGGCATACGTTCAGCCATAAGAGTACTGACGTCTTCGCTCAACATAATAGAATATCCCATATTTCCTCGCAGTACTCCGCCGATCCAGTTGATATACTGCATGGGCAGTGACTGATCGAGACCGAATTGATGTCTTAGGGCCTGCAGGTCCTCCGGAGAAATAGCCTCTATTTGCGCCTGAGCTATATAAAGCATCAACGGATCGCCCGGCAATAGCCGCATAACCAGAAAAATGAACAAGGAGACGATGATGAGTACGATAATGCCCTGTAACAGGCGCCGTACGATATATGTTGTCATTTCCAACCCCGTATTGCTAATACAAATAGATCTAACATGAAGCCCGGACAACTTAATTTGGAAAGGGGTACCCGCGATTCTCTCAAACCGGGGGTACCCTTTGCCTTATTAATTTTCCGTTTGTCACTGGTTGTTAAAGCTCTTTTTCAAGAGCGGAAGTTTGACCTTACCTGTCCAGCCAGGCATTCTCCGGCGTCCAGGTCATGGTCCACAGGTCGCGGATGTGGTCGCCGGTGACTCCCTTCTGTTTGCCTGCCAGCAGACAACCGCCCCAGGTGGAGATAATCAGGGCATGATCGTCAATGATGGTCCGGCACAGGTCCTTGAACAACTGCTCTCTCTTCGCGACGTCGGTTTCTACGGTAGAGGCATTAATCAGGTCCTGAACGCTCTGGGGACGTGCGCAGCTCATCCAGTAGCGCGGAGGGGTGCTGAGGTAGGTCTGCATCTGGTATCCAGGGTCACCGCCCAGACTGGCTACCGACTGGCTCCGGTACAGTCCGTTGGTCCAGCCCTCCTGGTTGGTCTGCATATATGATGCTCCGGGCAATGGCTTGAGCTCGATATCTATTCCCACCTGTTTGTAGTAGTTCTGGACAGCCGGCTCCAGGTCGCCGACTGGCGGCACCGTGCAGTACATGGCGGTCTTGAACCCGTTGGGGTAGCCTGCTTTAGCCAGCAGTTCACGGGCTTTGTCCGGATCGTAGGGATAACCTTTAATGGTTGGATCGTAGGCCGGGTTGCCTTTAGGGAAGATCTGATTGTAGTAACCTTCAGCCCAGCCATAACCCTGGGCTTTAGCCATGGCCTGTGTATCGATGGCGTGCTGCCCTGCCTGGCGTACTTCCAGCTTGGCCCATGGTGAATCTTCATTGGCGCTGTCCGGGATAAGCTGGTAGATGCTGGCCTGGGCTGAGGTGACGGTGTATCCTTCTTTTTGCAGATCAAATCCTTCTTTCGGGGACAGGTTATAGTGTACATCGTCCGCCCCGGACTTGAAGGCCATGATAGCGGTAACAGGGTCGGTGATGATGTCGTACTGAACGCCATCCAGATAAGGTTTCCCTTCCTGCCAGTAGTTATCGAAGCGGGTGAATTTTACATATACGTCCCGTTTAAAATCCTCGAACTTAAAGGGACCGGTGCCGACGGGGTGGGTCTTCATCTCGTCAACGGTCATGGACTTGGCCGCAGTGGGAGATACTATCCAGCCGGGACGGCCTACAGCCAGGAATGAAAAGATGTGTGGTTCATATTTGGAGATATTGACCTTGGCGGTATACTTGTCAATTACGTCAACAGAGGTGATGGCTTTGAGCTCAGGCATGGGAGAACTGGCCTGAGTTTCAAAATTATATTTCAGGGCTTCTGCATCGAAGTCCGTGCCGTCATGGAACTTGACTCCTTTTTGCAGGGTGAAGGTGATGGATTTGTAGTCTGGGGCGACCTCCCAGCCGGAGGCAAGGTGGGGAACAGGAGTTCCCTCTTCATCGGTGCGGAGCAGGGTCTCCACAGCCGGGCAGCAATACCACAGATCGGGAGGGGTGCTTCCCGCCCAGGGCACACCAATATTGCTGATACCACCTGTGATTATTTTTAAGGTGCCGCCTTTTTTGGGTGTGGGGCCGGTGGGAGCTGGAGCAGCGGTGGTGGTTGATGCCACAACTTTAGTGGGGGGGACGGTGGTGGAGACAACTCTGGTAGTTACTGGTGGCGCTTGGGTGGCTGGTGCCGCAGCGGTAGTCTTTGGCGCTGCTGCTGTGGTAGCCGGTGCTGCTGCCGATGTAGCAGGCGCTTTTGTGGTGGTTTCCCCGCCGCCACAGGCCGCCAGTAACAGGGCCAGCACCAGAAGGCCGACCATCGCTACCCATAGATACTTACCTTTCATCCTAGATTTCCTCCTTATTTTCTTTCATCCGGTATTTATTTTAAAAAATATACAGGCTTCTTTTCGGTAATATTCTTTTATTTATTCTGCCAACGGGCTCTTTCAGTATTTTGGTACCGGGATTTATAATAGGGTAAAAATTTAAACAGGTGAAATTCTACCATTTAAAAATACGAATTGTCAAGACGATTTACCAATAAGTATAACCAATAAGATTTATTGTTAAATAAAGATAAAATATCATAATAATATAGACTGTCTATATATTCATATGATATTGCCTGAAGGCGAAATATTTGTTGTAATTTTGCAGAAGATGATAGCCGGGTGGCTTACTACAGAAGTCATTGTTGACCGCAGGAAACACAAAGCAGACCCGCAGCAGACTGACAATCCAGGCTGCTGGCAATGCCGGTTGAGCAGGAAGGTAAGGGATGTTCAGGATTGTTTATCAGGGAGATTGATGGATGGACCTGATTCTTTTTTCGATAGCCTTGGCATGGGCTTCAAGTCCTTCAGCCCTGGCGATGATCATGGCTGCCGGCCCCAGCTTTTTCAGGGCTTCACGGTTGATCCTGACTACATCGATTATTTTCATGAAGTCCAGGATGTTCAGGGGCGAGCTGAAGCGGGCGGTACCTCCGGTAGGCAATGAATGGTTGGGCCCTGCCACGTAGTCGCCGATCGGTTCGGTAGAAAATTCTCCCACGAAGACACACCCTGCGTTAAGTACCTTGCCCAGGTAAGACTCGGCTTCGTCGAAGGCAAGCTCCAGGTGTTCCGGGGCGTAGAGGTTGGCCAGTTCGAGCGCCTCATCGAGGCTGTCGACAACCACGATCATACCCCTCTTTTCCAGCGATTCACCCGCTATCTCCCGCCGGGGCAGCAAGGCTAATTGCTTCTGAAGCTCAACCTGGACATCCTCCGCCAGCGCGGGTGAGGTGGTAGCCAGAATTACCTGCGGCAACTGTCCGTGTTCGGCCTGGGCCAGGAGATCGGCGGCACAGTATTCGGCATTGGCCGAGTCGCTGGCAATGATGAAAACCTCGCTGGGTCCCTGTAAGGCATCTATATCAACAGTACCGAAGACCTGTTTTTTAGCTAGCATAACAAAAAGGTTGCCCGGACCACAGATTTTATCCACACCGGGAACAGTATCTGTTCCATAGGCCATGGCGGCAATGGCCTGGGCTCCCCCAATGGCGTAGATGCGGTCGATACCGGCAATATCCGAGGCTACCAGCGTAGCGGCGGGTATCGATCCGTTGTCCCGCGGAGGAGTAGTAAGTATTATTTCTTTAACCCCGGCTACCCTGGGGGGTATAGCGATCATCAGTAAGCTGGACGGATAGGCTGCCATACCACCGGGCGCGTAAAGTCCGACCCTGGCCAGGGGAAGCACTATCTGGCCGTATTCTTCACCTTCTATACCCTTCCAGACCGCTTCTTTTTGTTCCCGGTGAAACCTGTCTATCCGTTCGGCTGCCAGCTTCAGCGCCTCTACCAGCTCTTTATCCACCTGTCTGTAAGCTTCTCTGATCTGTTCCGGTTTTACTTCCAGAGAAGGGATGTTGAATCCGTCTATCCTGGCGGTATAGTCGGTAACTGCCGCGTCTCCCTTTTCTCTCACGTCCCTGAGTATCTGTTGTACCGCTTCCTCAGGGCTGATGTCACGGCCGAAGATCTTTTTCAGACGCTGCCTGTCCCGCTCAGAGACCCCAAAATCGAGCTCAACCTTGCGGGCCAGTCTGTTCCTGGCCTCCGCAAATCCGCGAATAACTTCCATAATACTTCTCCAGTTTGTCCTTTCTGATCCAATCTGACAAGCTCATCGTCATACACAATATAATACCGTGGACTCATATAATCAATGCATAAGTCCCTATTCGTCACCGCGAGCCAGAGAAGGCAGCGGTGGCTGCCCTGTGAAGGCAATGGACCCATGTGACAACTTATGCCTTCCCGCTATGTTGTGGTGGTTGGTTCATTCAGAGCCATCTTATCTACACGAAGCAATCTGGCCCATGTAACGTCCCGAAATCGCCGCTAATTTAAGCTGTTAACATAAGGCTTGCTGGCGAGGATCCATGTCGTACAAACGAAAAATTATTTTTCCCTGGCTTTGACGGGAGAAGAACCGGATGACGGGAGTGATCTATGATCCTGAAATTAATCCTCCACCGCCTTTTTCAACATGGCTGCAATCGAATTTATTTTCACGGCCTTGTCTGAAAATAGTGCCTGCTGGCTGGCAATGAGGCAGGCCGTGGATTCGAAGAGGGTCTCTATAACTTTAAGGTTATGCCTCTTCAGTGTTGTGCCGGTCTCGGTATTTTCGATCAGGATGTCGGCATCATCCGGGAGAAAGGCCTCAGTAGCGCCCCAGGTGGGAATCACCCTGTACGGGCCCAGGTGGTTGTCCCGGGCGTATTTATCGGCAATGCAGGTATACTCCGAGGCTACTCTTATACTTAAGCCTTTTTGTGCCGCCAGGCGGCTCAGAGCGGAAGTATTGTCAACCGGCAAATCGTTGTGCACGGCGGCAACGATTTTTACCCGGCTGTATTTCAGGTCTACCATCTCTACCGCCGGACTGGAGGGGAACTGGTACAGATGTTCAAGCACCCAGTCTTTGCCGGTTATGGCTATGTCAAATTTGTTGTTGGCTACCTGAAGTGGCATATCCTGCGGCCTGACAACCTTGGCGCAGACTCCCTTCAGGCCTATCCGTGGACGTCTATTGCCGGAAGTTGAAGGGTAGTCGGATATCGGGATGCCGGCCTTTTCCAGGATATTTACCACGTGCTTCTGGGCGTGTCCGTCGGGCAGAGCCAGTCTGACCTCTTCCGTCGGCCTTCCGTTTTCTGGTCTGTACGGCCTTCGTGCTGTCTTTTGCGGCTGGTCCGGCTGACTTCCCTGTATAACAGGCGAAGAAACCTCCAGGCTGTTTAAAATACCGCTCAAGTCTCTGGTCTCCCAGGCTGTTTTGTTGGCAATCAGGTAAGCGCTGGAATTGAGGACTTTCATTATAGGCGAAAGCCCGCATGCGCTGAGCTCAGCGCCCTGGAGGGTTGAGAGCAGCACCAGGTCGGCATTTTCCGGAGGGTATATCTCGGCTGCTCCCCAGACCGGGAAAACGTTAAAGTATTTACAGCGGCATTTCAGGGCCAGCGACTCTGCAAGGTTGGGGTATTCACTGGCTATATCCACGCTCCGCTCCGTATTATGGATGGCCCCCGGGAGGGTCAGGGGAGATGATTCGGAGGCGGCCAGGTAAAGGGAAATACCGCCGTATTCCAGGTTTTTTATCTTGACCAGTTCGCTGCCGGGATATTTCACCATCAGTTCCTGTATCCAGTCCAGCCCGCATACTCCCAGGTCGTAATTGCCCATGGCAACCTGTATCGGGATATCCTTTTCGTGAAAGATCTTGGCCGTCAGGTCCGGGAAACGGCCTGAAGTCAAATGGTACAGCCTGGCCCCTTCTGAATAATCGCTCAGGTCCCATCCGCTGCGTGCGGTCAGGAGAGCGGTATCTTTGAGAAGACGTCCCTTCGGTAGGGCAATTTTGACGGGCAACTTTGTTCCTTTCACCTGGAGCTAGTGGTCCAGTATCTCCAGTACATCATCTACAGAGTTTAGTTTGAGTTCTTTGCGCTTGACCAGGTTGGTCAGTATGATTTTTGGCGGCTGATTCCGGATATCAAGCTGCCAGGAAACGTCGGCGGGACCTTTACCGCCCAGATGCAGTTTGACAGTGTATCCCGCTCTTCGCAGCCTGTCGGCTGCTTCGAATCCCAGCCTGGATGTATCCGTCTCCATCTTGAGCAGGATTTTAGGTTTGGGAGCGGGTACCAGAGACTCTATTTTAATCATTTTCATCAGCAGGTCCAGGTAAAGGGCGAAGCCTGAAGCAGGTGTTTTGCTGCCGCCCATGGCGGGAATCAGGGCGTCATAGCGTCCCCCTCTCCCCACCTCCTCATCACCGGCGAAGATCTGGAAGATCACGCCGGTATAATATTCAAATCCCCGGACGGAGGCGATGTCTATCTGGCATTCCAGTGATAGGGACTGAAGGGAATCGGCTATAAAAACAAAATCATCGATCTGCGGCTTCAGTTCCCGCAGGTCGAGGGCAGGAGATGAGGCCAGGTTTTTGATAAATCCTGAGGACTTCCCCTGTAACTCCAGAAGAGGCGCCAGCTCGGGCTTTTCGTCTTTGATGCGCTGGATTACGGAAACATCTCCGTCCAGCAGGCGGTCGAATACCCTGTTTTGTTCCTCTGGATTCAGTCCCAGCTTTTGCAGAATACCGTGCGTCAGACCGGTATGGGACAGCTTGAGATGGATACCGGCCAGTCCCAGCTTTTTCAGCACTTCCGCTGCCAGTACTATCAGCTCAACGTCTGCCAGCGGGGACCCCATCCCGATCAGCTCCGCTCCGAATTGCCATTTTTCACGGTTATTCCTGGCGCTCTCCTCGAAGATAAAAGTGTTGACTATGTAAAAGAGCTTGGCCAGCTCCTTTTCGGCCATGTTTTCGATGTAGAACCTGGCTACGGGAATGGTGGCCTCGGGACGCAGTACCACCCTTTCCCCGCTCCACCCGTCCCAGTCCAGGAAAGAATACACCTTTCCCAGCATCCCCGGAGTCAGCGTGCCAGCCGAGGTGAACAGGTGCAGGTTTTCAAGGGTGGGCGTTTTGACCTCCTCGTATCCCCACTTCAGGCAGGTATCCCGGAAGACCTCGTTGATGACCCTGAATTTTTCCATATCCGCGGGGAACAGGTCGCGCATCCCCTTTGATTTTTCAACTTTCATGCTTTACCCTCGACAATCAAGCTAATATTGTACAATATTCCGGGATATAACCACAAGAAAAAGCCGCTGTCCCGTTCAGCCACCAAGGCGTCCCCTTGATGGCTAATGGCTGCTGCGCTGTTTGAGTATTTCGTACATCACGACCGCTGCCGCCACCGAAGCGTTAAGCGAGGAAATTTTACCCTTCATAGGAATACGTGCCAGAAAATCGCAGTGCTGCTTTACCAGTTGAGATATTCCTTTGCCTTCTCCGCCGGTGACGATAGCGACGGCTGTTGTATAGTCGATACGTGTATATTCCACATCCGCTGACTGGTCTATACCCACCACCCAGATATTTTCCTTTTTCAGCGCCTCGATAGCCCTTGAAAGGTTGGTGACCCTGGCGACCGGAACGTATTCCAGCGCTCCGGACGCCGCCTTTTCCACCACCGGTGTAAGTCCCACGGCCCTTTTTTCGCGGATGATTATGCCGTGCGCACCTGCGGCGTCGGCAGTGCGGATTACCGCCCCCAGGTTATGAGGGTCCTCGATGCCGTCCAGCAGGATCAAAAAGGCAGGTTCATTTTTTATCCGTGCGATATCCAGCAGATCATCCAGACTGCTGTACTCTTTAGCCAGGGTAAATGCCAGGACGCCCTGATGGGCGGTGCTGACGCTCTGCCGGTCGATGACCTGCCGGTCGGCATATTCCACGGTAACATTACTGCTGCGCGCCAGGTGCAGTATCTCCGCAATGGCGCTGTGCCTTTCCAGGTTCCTGGCCAGCAGGATTTTCCGTATAGGCCGCTCAGCCCGCAGGGCTTCCAGAACAGGATTTCTACCCTCGATAGTATCTGTCATAAGCACTTTCTTAACGCCGGGCAAACAATGCCGGGCAAATAACGATTGTCAGATGATAATAATCAGGCTATAATCATCTTACCACTAATATTTAGTAATGTAACTGGAATGAATAAATTTATACGCTTGACCATATTTGTCCTGATTTTTCTTTGCGGAACCGTCTCGCTGGCCGCCAGTCCCTCTGCGCCCAGGGTCACGGTATTGACGGTCAAGGGCACGGTCAATCCGGTGATGGCCGATTATATCCAGAGGGGTATCGATGAATCCGTTGAAAAGGGGTCTCAGGCCTGTATAATCTGTATGGATACCCCCGGGGGTCTGGACACCGCCATGCGCGATATTGTCCAGAGTATACTCAATGCCCGCGTACCGGTGGTAGTCTATGTTTCTCCTCCCGGCGCCCGGGCAGCCTCCGCCGGGGTTTTCATTACCATGGCAGCCCATGTGGCGGTAATGGCTCCCAATACCGCCATAGGCGCCGCCCACCCGGTGTCAATAGGTGAGGAAGGGGAACAGCAGATGTCCGAGGAAATGTCGGACAAGGTTACCAATGATGCCGCTGCCTATATCCGCAGTATCGCAGCAACCAGGGGACGTAATGCAGACTGGGCGGAAAAGGCCGTACGCCAGAGCGTCTCCCTGACGGAGGTCGAAGCCCTCCAGGAAAATGTTATCGATATTATTTCGCCAACCATGGAAGACCTGCTCGTCCAACTGGACGGCAGGATCATCACGCTGGTGGATGGTTCCACGGTAACCCTTCAGACCGCCTCTGCGGATACCGCTTCTCTGAATATGAACTGGGTTGAAGACTTGCTGTTTACCCTGACCAATCCCAATATAGCCTATATCCTCCTGAGCATCGGTTCCCTTGGTATAATGGCGGAGATCTTTAATCCGGGACTTATTTTTCCGGGAATAATCGGCGCTATAAGCCTGCTGATGGCCTTCTATTCACTGGGAATGTTGCCTGTTAACTGGACGGGTGTGCTGCTGATACTGCTGGCCTTCGGGTTTTTTATCGCCGAGTTTTTTACTTCATCATTCGGTCTTCTCCTCGGTGGAGGAATCGTATCATTTATTATCGGATCGATGATCTTGTTTAAGGGAGGTTCGGCCTTGTATCAGGTTCAGGTAGATTGGTGGCTGATCGCGCTTGTAGTTATCATAGTCGCCGGTTTCGTGGCTTTTGCGGTTTTCAAAATCGTTGGGACATATCACCGCCAGGCTTCCACGGGCAGGGAAGACCTGATAGGCAAAACGGGCACGGTGCGCAAGACCCTCGATCCCGAGGGAACGGTATTTTTCCAGGGTGAGTTCTGGACGGCAATATCGAATTCCGGTAAGATAAACACCGGGGAGGAGGTGATCATCACCCGGATCGACGGTTTAAAACTTACCGTGATAAAAAAAGAAAAGGAGTAAAAAATGGGGACAGCTATTATCATAATTATCGTAGTCTTTGTCGTGTTGATACTCTTCGGCTCTGCCATAAAAATAGTCCAGGAGTATGAACGGGGCGTTATCTTCAGGCTGGGCAGGCTGACAGGGGCCAAAGGTCCCGGCATATTTGTCATCATCCCCTTCATCGACCGCATGGTCAAGGTCGACCTGCGCGTGGTTACGCTGGATGTTCCTCCGCAGGATGTTATTACCAAGGATAACGTGACGGTCAAGGTCAACGCCGTGGTCTATTTCAGGGTAGTCGATCCGCAGAATTCGGTGGTGAAAGTCCTGGACCACATCCGGGCGACTTCCCAGATCTGCCAGACCACCCTGCGCAATGTCCTGGGACAGGTTGAGCTTGACGAGCTTCTGGCCTCGCGCGAGAAACTTAACCAGATGCTCCAGAAGATCATCGATGAATATACCGAGCCCTGGGGCGTCAAGGTGTCAACTGTCAATATCAAGGATGTAGAGCTTCCTGAGACCATGAGACGCTCCATGGCTGCTCAGGCCGAGGCCGAAAGAGAGAGAAGGGCCAAGATCATCCATGCAGACGGTGAGTTCCAGGCATCCGAAAGACTGGCCCAGGCCGGCGCCGTTATTTCCAGGGATCCTACCGCTCTCCAATTGCGCTACCTCCAGACTATGACCGAAATCGCCTCGGAGAAAAGCACCACCATTCTCTTCCCCTTCCCGATGGAAATGCTCAGGGCATTCAGTCACTTGATAAGTCCATCACAGCCGGCCCAACCCCAGATTCAACCTCAGATTCAACCTCAGCCACAACCCCAACCTGAAACCCCCAAAGAGGAGGAAACAGACAAACCCGCCTGATTGGGGACATCTAACTGAAATTTAAAGCAATTTACTTGAGGCGGCACGGAATTCCGTGCCGCCCTCGTATCTCATTCCATTCTTTCACTATAGCCCAATTTATTTCAAAAGATATATTTGCTTTAGTTACTATAATAAAAATTACTAATACCGTCTTCTCCCGATACTATTCAAGATAATCCCGAAAAAATTCCCGGTCTCTTCCTTTGATCAACCCAAACGTAGGGGCGCGGTTTTCAACCCGCCCGCCATAGCCCATTGAATAACTCGTGGCTACATTTATGTCCAACATTGCCCTGAATGAACCAATCCCCACAATAAGGCCGGACGATACCATGTGTTTCGCGGATTCATTACCTCCATCGTGTAGGCTTCTCTTCTACCTGCTTTGGCTCGTCAGTATTATGCTATGTTAGGATGCTTGCTTATTTTCAGTTTATATCTATCATGATGTCAGAATTACACAGGATCGTTTTTATTCAGAGGTCCGGGCGGGCCGGTTGGGAAACCGGCCCCTACTATGTAGTATTCGCCTCAATTTACGTACCTGCATTGCAGTTAACTGTAGAACATTATCATAAATGGCTCTCTTATTAAAAATATGGCTCATTTTGATTAACACCCTGGCTTTAACTCATTGGATTGAGTGCTCATCCTGCATTGGAATATTCATTTTTATCCTGGAATGTTTAATCTGTTGATTTGAAATTGTTTTCACAAATTAAAAATGATATATTAATCTACAGAGATTCTATCAGTCCTTACCTTACACATTAATGTTAAACAGATATGACAATGTGAAAATTATTTTCATGAGTCTATTCTATCGCCAGTTCAGGCTGCTGAAGAAACACGCGCACTTGTCAGGTTTGATTATTGTTTTGCTGGTTGTTGCTTCACTGATGACAGGCTGCGATAATTCTGCGGTTATATCTTCGCAGCCATATTCCGGTTCTCCGGCTGCCGGTGCTACGCCGTCTGCTGTTACTCCCCCGGCGTCCGCCTGGAGCCCGGAAGCCTCGTATTCCCCGTCTCCGGTTTTGCCTTCACAGCCAACTCCTGTTTCTTCAGCCAGTACCTCTACGTCTGCCGTTATTGACCCTGTCACTGTTGAAAGCCTGGAAGATATCTATTTCCCCGTGGGTATCGACCTGTCTTTGACCCCAATCGTTGATGGTTTTAATATGGGTTATACTACTGGCCTCGCGGATGGGTTACTTGTACTGGAAGAAGGCTATTTACGGGTAATAAACGAACAGAGGAAAATCGATGATATTATCATCTGGCCGCACGACTATGCCCTGGGCCTGGAGGACGGCCGGGTTGAGATAAGAGATAGTGAAGGCCGGCTCAGGGCGCGCAATGGGGATAAAATACGAATTGGCGGCAGTGGAGTTTATGACAGGGAGATGGCCGAAAGGCATATCGGGCATCCTCTGCCTGAGGATGCCGCAGGTCCCTATTTTGTCACTCCCTCCGTAGAAGCTTACTTATATTTTCCGGTACAACTGGAGGAAAACAGCCTTGAACCTGAGACACTTACCTCGATAACCGGCGATATCCGGCTGGAAAACGGTTGCCTGCGCTTGAAGAGGGATGTTGGGGATAGCCCGCTATGGATCTGGCCTTACGGTTATTCACTGGAACTGGCCTATGGAACATTCTGCCTGATTGATGAAAAAGGTCAGCCTGTGCTTGTCCTCTATAACTGGCAAAAAACTGTACATGGCACTGAAGTGGATAAGGCATCCGCACTTGAACTGGCCGGGCCGACCTTGCCTGAAGATGCCCCCGGTCCCTTCTGGCAGGTTGTTTCGGTGGCCAAATACTCTCCGTAATAGCGCCTGTCCGGCCTGATTCTCTCTTTCTAATCGCCACGGGGCGGGTACCGATGTTATAATAGGCTCATGGATATTTTAACCGGACTTAATCCCGCCCAAAAACAGGCCGTGGAGGCTATCGACGGCCCTGTGCTGATCCTGGCCGGGCCGGGCAGCGGCAAGACCAGGGTCATTACCCACCGCGTGGCCTATCTGATCAATACCTGTGGCATCTCTCCCCGCCATATCCTGGCGGTGACATTTACCAACAAGGCCGCCAGGGAGATGACCGAGAGGCTCCAGAAACTGGTCAGCGGCTCGATCAACGACCTGACCATGGGCACTTTTCACGCCATCTGTGCGCGTATATTGAGGCGTGACGGCAAGGCCGCAGGCATTGATCCGGGCTTTGTTATCTATGACGATGACGACCAGATCAACCTGATCAAGCGCAGCCTCCAGGAGCTGAACCTGGACCCCAAGAAGTTTGTTCCCCGCGCTGTTATCTCGTCCATAAGCGCGTTGAAAAGCAGCCTGCTTACTCCCCAGGAGTGCAGCGGCGGCAGCCGCAGCTACTTCGACGAGGTGGTGATAAGAGTCTACGAACGTTACCAGAAAATGCTGGCGGACAGCCGGGCCCTGGACTTCGACGATCTGCTGATGCGCACTGTCCTCCTCTTTCGCAGCCACCCGGAGGTCTTGAAAAAGTACCAGGAGCGCTATATCCATGTTATGGTGGACGAGTTCCAGGATACCAACCTGACCCAGTACGAGCTGGTCAAGCAGATTGCCGGTAAGTACCGCAATATTTGCGTGGTGGGCGATCCCGATCAGTCTATCTATTCCTGGCGTTTCGCCGATGTACGCAACATACTGAATTTCGAAAAGGACTACCCGGATGCCCAGGTGGTGGTGCTGCAGCAGAACTACCGCTCCACGGGCAGGATACTGGAGACGGCATCATACCTTATCAAGGCCAACCAGCAGCGCAAGCATAAAACGCTCTGGACGGATAACGAGCAGGGTGAGCTGACCAGTATTGTCGAGACCTATAATGAGCAGGAAGAAGCACAGTACGTGGTCAGGGAGATCGAGCGGCTGATTGATGCGGGGGAAGCCAGTGCCGGGGATTGCGCCGTATTATACCGCACCAACGCCCAGTCCCGCGTGATCGAGGAGGCCTTTGTGCGCTACGGCCTGCCCTACAAGCTGGTGGCTGGAACGCGTTTTTACGAAAGGCGTGAAGTTAAGGATGTTATTGCCTATCTGCGCCTGGTACTGAATCCCAGTGATAGCGTCAGCCTGTTGAGAATCATCAACGTGCCCGGCAGGGGCATCGGCCAGCGTACCCTGGACGATCTGGGTCAGTGGGCGTCCTCCCAGGGCATCTCCTATTATGAAGCCCTGGTACGCCTGTCCGCCGGCGTTAATCCCGCCGGCCTGCCCTTCAATCCCCGTGTGACCAGGATTCTAGGCGCTTTCGGCGGCATATTGCTGGGTCTGATAAACGCCAGGGAAGAAATGAACCTGCCGGGCCTTTTCGATCTGGTGGTTACCCGCTCGGGCTACAAGGACTACCTGCTTCACGAGGAGAACGGCGATGAGCGCTGGGACAATGTCATGGAGCTGCGTACAGTGGCTGAAAGCTACCGGGAACTCCCTCCTCAAGAAGCCCTGAGCGCCTTTCTCGAAGGCGTTGCCCTGGTATCCGATGTTGACGATCTGAAAGAACAGTCCGACCGTGTGACCCTGATTACACTTCACCAGGCCAAAGGCCTGGAGTTTGACATAGTCTTTATCGTGGGTGTGGAAGAAGGACTTCTGCCCCATTTCCGCTCGTTTGACGATCCCCAGCAGATGGAGGAAGAACGCCGCCTGTGCTATGTGGGCATCACCCGCGCCAGGCGCAGGATATACCTGGTGCATGCCTTCCGCCGCACCTTGATGGGGAAAAGTACGGTCAACAAGTCTTCCCGTTTTCTCCAGGATATTCCCGGGAACCTGATAGCGGGAGGAGATGTCTGGAAAGCCGAGGAAAGCCGGATCGGTTCTGATTACCTGGCCGGGGCCGCCGCTGCGAGTAGACCTTCTCCGGCATTATCCCTGCCCGATCTGAAAGCAGGCGACCGTGTTCGTCACAGCCAGTTTGGTGAAGGCGTGGTAGTCAGTTGCAGCCCCAGGGCCGGAGATAGTGAGGTGACGGTGGCTTTCAACGGAGCGGGTGTTAAAAAGCTGCTGCTCAGCTTCGCCAAACTCGATAAATTAACATAATAACATTGTTGGCAGGATATATCTTCTTTAGTTGGAAAAACTACTAATTGCCTCATGGAGAGAGTAAGGCTAGCAATGACGAGATCTGAGGTATTTTTATAAAGTATAGAAGCAGGAGTACGGCGGCCCTGGCGGCCGCTAAAAGTTGAAAAAAAGCCTCTATCAATATATATTCTGAAAAATAAAACTAACGTAAGGAACTGAAATTATGCCGGACAAAGCCGATTCCCAGTTTGATATGGCCAAAGCCTATGAAGCCTCATCCGTTGAGGACAAATGGTACCGCTTCTGGATGGAAAAGGGGTATTTCAAGCCCGTTGTAGACCCGGACAAAAGGCCGTTTACACTTATTATGCCGCCTCCCAATGTCACCGGAGAGCTGCATGTCGGTCATGCCCTGACTGCTACCATAGAGGATATCATGGTACGCTGGCACCGCATGAAGGGCGATCCCACGCTCTGGGTGCCGGGCGTTGACCATTCGGGTATCGCTGCCCAGGTAGTCGTCGAGAGAATGCTGGCCAAAGAAAAGCTGACGCGTCACCAGATCGGCCGCGAAAAATTCGATCAGCGTATGAAGGAATGGGCCGCTACCGCCCGCAGGTCCATTACCAACCAGCACATGAAGCTGGGTGTCTCCTGCGACTGGAGCCGGGAATGCTATACCCTGGACCCCGGACCCAGCAAAGCTGTCCGTACGACCTTTAAACGGCTGTTTGATAAAGGACTGATATACCGTGGAGAGCGTATAGCCAACTGGTGCCCGAGATGCGCCACGGTGCTTTCAGATCTTGAGGTCGATCACAAGGATACCGCCGGGCATCTCTGGTATATCCGCTATCCGCTGGAGGACGGCAGCGGTTTTATTACGGTAGCTACCACGCGTCCCGAGACCATGCTGGGCGATACCGCAGTAGCCGTAAATCCTTCCGACCATCGCTATGCCGGGATGGTGGGTAAAAACCTGCTACTGCCCCTTATACACCGGGTAATCCCTATCGTGCCGGATGAGGCTATCGATATCGCCTTCGGCACCGGGGCCGTCAAGGTAACGCCCGGCCACGACCCGGTGGACTTCGATATCGGTCAGCGGCACAATCTGCCGCTGATAAACATACTCAACGGGGATGCCACCCTGAATGAAAATGCGGGCATATACCGCGGTCTTGACCGCTTCGCCGGCCGTCAGAAGGTGGTGGAGGACCTGGAAAAGGAGGGTCTGCTGGAAAAGACGGAGAACTATTCCCATGCCGTCGGCCATTGCCAGCGCTGCCAGACCGTTATTGAACCGCTGGCCAGCCAGCAGTGGTTTGTGAAAATGGAACCTCTGGCCGGACCCGCCATCGAAGCGGTTAAAGACGGCCGCATCAGGATAATTCCGGAGCGTTTCAACCGGGTCTATCTAAACTGGATGGAAAATATCCGGGACTGGTGCATCAGCCGCCAGCTCTGGTGGGGACACCGCATACCTGTCTGGTACTGCCGGGACTGCGGTGAAATGACTGTTGCCATAGAAGATCCCACGACCTGCCGCTGCGGGTCCGGGCATATCGAGCAGGACAACGATGTCCTGGATACCTGGTTCAGCTCCGGATTATGGCCGCATTCCACGCTGGGCTGGCCTGATAAGACGCCCGAGCTGGCCTATTTTTACCCGACCTCGGTAATGGAGACCGCCTATGACATTATTTTCTTCTGGGTGGCCCGCATGATCATGATGGGACTGGAAAACATGGGCGATATTCCCTTTCATACTGTTTATCTTCATGGCCTGGTCCGCGATGAGAAGGGCGAAAAGATGAGCAAGGTCAAGGGCAACGTACTCAATCCGCTCGAGGCTATACGGGAATACGGCACGGATGCTTTGCGCTTTGCCCTGTCAACCGGCACCTCCCCCGGAAACGATATGAAGATGGCGGCCTCCAAAATGGAGTCCAGCCGTAATTTCGCCAACAAGATCTGGAACGCGGGCCGCTTTGTTATTAAAAGCCTTCCGGACGGATATACTCATCCGGACCTCAAAAAAGAGGGTATGCCACTGGAAGACCGCTGGATAATAAGCCGGCTGAACCGCACTATCATCAGTACGGGTAAATTGATGGAGGACTTCCAGTTCGGAGAAGCCCAGAGACAGATCTATGATTTTCTCTGGAGCGAGTTCTGCGACTGGTACATCGAGATAGCCAAGGTACGCCTGAGAGAACCGGATAGCGTTTCGCCCCTGCCTGTCCTGGTGCATGTGTTTGAGGCTTCAATGCGGCTGCTTCATCCCTATATGCCCTTTGTTACCGAGGAACTGTGGCAGACGTTGAACAGCCGGATGGCGGCGGACGGCGACAGGCCCGCCTCCATTATGATCGCAGCCTACCCGTATGGAGATGAAGCGGCATTTGATCCTGAGGCGGAGCATGTCATCGAGTCGGTTATCGAAGTGATACATTCCATCCGCAACGCCCGCGCCGAACACCATGTGGAAAGCAGCAGGCGCATAGAAGCCGGGATTTACGCCGGAGACCTGGCGAAAGCGCTGGCTTCCTATACCCCGGTTGTTCAGGTCCTGGCCCAGACCAATCCCCCGCAGGTGTTCGCAACGCATCACCAGGGGGGGTCGGACGATAAGGACCTGGTGCTGGTGTTGAGAGAGACGGAGGTTGTCATACCTCTCGCCAGCATGGTGGACCCGGCTCTGGAGAAGGCCCGCCTGAAGAAAGAGCTGACCGAGGTCAGGGAAAATGTCGAACGCCTTGAGGCGCGCCTCGGGAATGAGGCCTTTACCGGCAAGGCGCCGCCCGCCGTGGTGCAGAAGGAGCGGGACAGGCTGGCTGCTGGCAGGGACAGGATGCAGAGGCTGGAACAGCAGCTCCAGCGTTTTAAATAATATTGCATCGTAGAGGCGGACCCCTGTGTCCGCCCAATTCTATATATGTCCGCCCATCTTATGTATGTTCTTACCCATTCTGGGCCCCGATGGTCCCCATTCGCCTGTCAAGGTGTGAGATCTCCGGTTTCATCCGTTCCTTTTTTTACATTCTTCTACCTTGTTATCTCCCGGGTGATTTTCACAACATACCTGAGTTGGCCAATGATCCGGAAGTAGGGACGGGTTTCGAACCCGTCCCTGTAAATCAGTAAAACAATTCTTCGAGAAGTATTTTTTATCTTTTCCCAATTGAATAACAAGACCGTTTATTATCCCGTTCAGCGTACCTGTTTTTAGATGATTATGTTTTGGAATGTCAGATGACATTCTTTTCCTTTGATAGTAGCTGTAATTCTTACATGGCTTCCGGTCTGTCTGGATATCTGATACCCATATTTCTCGAGGATTACGGCTAATTCGTCTCCACCAATATCTCTGGGTAACTTTATACAGGAATGACCTCATCCTTTACTATGTGTAAGCGGATAATTGAGGGTCTTTCTGTATCTTCAAAATGGCAGCGTACAGCTTATCTTATCATGTGCCTTAATTCATCCAGAGTCTCGGCCTCTGTAAATAAGGGCTCTTGCCGTAAAGCCTCCTTCAATAGCTTCCTCTATCAAAAAAATAACTTCGCTCTCCATGCTATGTCTCCATCTCGTAACAATAATAAACCTCTGACAAAACTATTATAGCATTTTCATTCATTCTGGATTCCGGATTGGAAAGAGGAAAATGGTGTTTCACATTAGCCCTCATTCATTGTATAAGGATAGCTGACGTGGATTTATCCATCCTGTCTCCCTCTTTAATACTTTCATCTGTGGACTGTTTCCTATTCGGAACTAATCCGCCTTACCCCGTCATATACCGTTTCCAGGTCCAGCAGGCCGATTAACTGGGAAATTGGTGTCTGGGCGCCTACCGCAGCAGCCAGTTCCAGGGCCAGGTCCCGGTCCTTGTCATCCAGGCTTTTGGTCCGGTCGTTCCGTTCGGGGATTTGCGAGGCGGGATAGGGCCGGCGAAGTTGCATGTCCAGGATGCCCATACCCCTGCTGAATCCCGTTGCAACCCTCATGGCGGCAGTCAGTTGATTGTAGTCCAGACCGGCCTTGAGCCCGATATTGATGCATTCACGGGCATAAACGGCATTCCCGAAAGCCGCCAGGTTATTGACCAGTTTGCCGATCTGTCCGCTTCCTACACCCCCCAGGTGAAATACATTTTTTGTCAGGGCGCGGAAGACCGGCATGCACTTTTCCACCGCTGTTTGATCGCCTCCGATCATAAGGGTAAATACCGCCGATTCCCGGCCGGGTGTGAAATCACGGCTTTCGGCGCTTACCGGTGCGTCAACCACCTGTATTCCCTTCTCTTTGCCAAGTACATACAGTTTACGGCAGTATTCCGGGCTGACCGTACTGGAGATGACCAGTACACTGCCTTCTTTGATACCCACCCAGACTCCCTCCGGCCCGAAAATAACTTCGTCGTTCTGATGTTCGTCCCGCACGATACTGATGATTACATCGCTGCCGGCAGCCGTTTCAAGGCAGGAACGGGCGGATGAAGCACCCAGTGCCATCATCTCATTCACGGCTTCCTGTCTCAGATCGTAGACTGTCAGCGGAATTTCGCTTTTTGCCAGCGTCCTCGCCATTAATATGCCCATATTGCCCAGGCCGATAAAACCAGCTTTGACAGGATTCATCTCTTGTTCCTCCTCTCTACAGCATAAACTATTTTTTAAAAGGCCAGGACGCTTGACGGCAGCATCCTGAAGTATGGTAGCCGGCGCTCCAGCCGCATACCTCGAAACCGGGTATTGGTGTGGTTGTCCCGGGGATTTTTCGCTGGTAAATATATATTAAACCTTTTATTTGATAACTTGCTAAAGGTATTTACCATATAGTGCCATTATCCGGAAAATATTTCCAGTACATATTTAAACAATATGCCGGGCGGATTCTCGAATATGTTTGAACCAGATTTAATATTGTCTACACCGGTCTGAGAGAGCCGCAGTTCCGGTAGGTATAGAGCCAATGTTCCGGAACTGCGGGAACCATCCTTCCGGAGGTGAG
>JAFGOB010000114.1 GCA_016926695.1 Dehalococcoidales bacterium
ATTATAATAGACTTTCCGGAAATTGACCTGCATTAATCAAACGTTGAACTATCCGCTCCGGCCGTTTACTGGTCAGATCATAGGCATTTTGTAAATTCATCCAGATTGGCAGACGAAAAACTATGACACGAACTATTTGGTTTTAATATGTTACTAATAATGATTTTTACAGGCGATAACGATGATGGTTTCCTTTTCGACTATATAAATCAATCTATCGACTTCGTTGATACGACGTGACCAGTATCCCGATAGATCGAATCTTAATGGCTCCGGTTTCCCTGAACCTTCAAAGGGTGAACGGTCAATATCCTTGAGAAGACGATGAATTTTCTTCACCGTCTTCGTATCGTTATCCAGCCAAAAGGTATAGTCCTCCCACCCGGTATCTGTAAAGAGCTTCCTCACTCGATTTCTACTTCTCTTAATTTACCGGATTCAGCCTGCTTCTTTCCCAGCAGAAGCCATTCGCGATTCGCCTTATTTCCAAGGACATGAATATTTTCAATGATGTTGTCATATTCCTTTTTCGCAAGCATAACGACCTCCCGGCCGTTTGGCCTGGTGATGATCAGGGGTTCGTTATCATCTACCACTTTATCCATGAAATCTTTCAAGTTCTTTCTAACATCCGATGGATTAGCAGCCAGCATGGCTTTTCCTCCCACAACAGGCGATTAATTTGTACTTCATATGGTACGTAATTACGTACATTTTGTCAATGCATCAGTGACTAATTCCGAAAACTCTTAATTTACTAAAATCAGGTTCAAATTGATATTCAGAGTCGAACTAAACCCACAGAAGCGTCTTACTATCCGCCGGATAATCCAAAAGCTCGAAAACATCGATAATCATTGGAGCGCTAACTAGATTGCGCCTGTTTACCTGATAGAGTAACAAATTTCAATCTGGTATAATATAAACTAATCCCGAGATGGAGGGAAACATGAGATTTAAGGTTGTTTTGGAGCCGCAAGAAGAAGGTGGTTATACCGTATATGTTCCTTCGCTTCCAGGTTGCGTTTCTCAAGGAGAAACTATTCAAGAAGCTATGACCAACATCAAAGAGGCAATCGAATTATATCTAGAGAGCTTTAAAGAGCGCAAACTTTCTTTACCCCGAATTGAGGAGCGTGAAGTAGCTGTATGAGCCGAATGCCAATGCTGAGTTGGCGAGAGGTGGAGGCTGTCTTAAAAGGAGCGGGTTTTAAGTTTGATAGGCAAAAAGGTAGCCATATTGTTTATTATCATCCGCAGACCAACCGCACTGTAGTATTACCCAAGCATCAAGAGATAAAACGAGGTACATTCCGCGAGATTCTCAAGGAAATGAATATTTCAGAGGACGAATTCCGCAAGCTTCTGAGGAAACACTAAATTTTCTTTATTCAGTATAAAGACAGGTCCTAAAAAAAATATTCCCGCCTACCGCAATATTGTTTAGGTGAACCTCAGTACAATACTTCTATTTTGCCAGGCTTTATCTGTCCAGCAAACCTGGCAGTCAGCAAGTAGATTTCGCCGATGAGTAAATTTTTGTCATAGCGTAGCAAGATTTTGTTAAAGTTTTGCAAGTAGATGGTGGGCGCTAATGGTCTCGAACCATTGACCTCAGTCTTATCAGGACTGCGCTCTAGCCAACTGAGCTAAGCGCCCATGAACATATTGATTTTACGGTAATTCGGCATGAAAATCAAGTGCCCCCAGGTAAAAACCCTGCGAAAAAAGCTCGTCTGAACGTAAACTGCTGTTTTTCTCCATGTACAAGCCGTTCCATCACCTTCTCTCCTGAAAAACGGATGCCTCCCGTATCTTTTTTGATAATTGCCGGGCAACTGACTAAAATATAGAGAAAGAGAACAGAAAAATAGCGTTCTTCAGGAAAAACACATTACTTTTTCAGACGTACCAAAAAGAAAAAACCGCTTTTACTATGGTTATATCATAGTCGCAGCCTGCTTCTTCATCATGGTGATCGCTGTAGGATCACAGCTCAGTTTTGGCGTCTTTTTCACCCCTATGCTGGAAGAGTTCGGCTGGACCCGCGCAGCCACCTCCGCTCCCTTCTCTCTCAGCATGATTTTATCCGCCGTGCTCAATATTCTTTCCGGAAGGCTGAGCGACAGGTTCGGTCCCAGGAAAATAGTTTCCATGGGCGGATTATTTCTGGGTATGGGAATGATCCTTACTTCACAGGTCCATAACCTGTGGCAGATTTATCTTTCCTACGGCGTCCTGGTAGCCATTGGGATGGGCAGTATGTACGTCCCCATGACCTCCACGCTGACCCGCTGGTTCGGCAAGCGACGGGGGCTGATGGCCGGCATCGCTATTTCAGGCATCGGTCTGGGCATTGGCACCATACCCTCACTAGCCACCCGGCTCATTGAAATCCTGGAATGGCGCGGAGCTTTCATCGCCGTCGGTGCAGCCAACCTGATTCTGATCATTGCCCTGGCGCAACTGCTGAAAGCTACTCCGGATAAAGACCAGAATTCTCCCGAAAGCGAACCGCCTGCACCCGTAAGAGCAGTCGCCGTTGTAAAAGAGTACAGCTTTATGGAGGCTTTCAGGACAGGACAGTTCTGGATGATTATCTTCGCCTGGATCTTTTACGGTATCCTGTTCCAGGCAGCCGTTATTCATATCGTGCCTTACGGCATCGATCTGGGTATGTCCGCTATGGCGGCTTCAATCATACTGGTAATAATAGGGTTTTGCGGTATAGCCGGCAGGATAAGTATAGGTTTTTCAGGCGATAAATTCGGAAACAGCAATACCATGGTATTTGCCTACGCAGTGTTGGCGCTGGCCTTTTTCGGTCTTATCTTCAGCCATACACTCCCTATGCTGTATATTTTCGCCTTGCTATACGGCTTTTTCTCCGGTATAGGCATCCTGATCACAGCCTTTGTAGCTGAACGCTTCGGCTTAAAAGCGCTGGGTGCCATAACCGGTGCTGTCATGGCGGCCAACTCTCTGGGAGGAGCAATCGGCCCCATCCTGGCCGGTAGCCTTTTTGATCTTGCCGGAGACTATAACATCGCTTTTCTGCTCTGCGGAATTCTGGGAATAGTCAACAGCGCCCTGATCTGTCTTTTAAGATATTCGGGATCCAGCGGTAAGACGTAATCCTCCGGCAATCTATCCCCGGCCTGCTATATAACGCCGCAGGTTCGACGATGCTTCTTGTAAATAGCAACAAGGGGTCGTAAAATGTGTTTACATCATCGGTCCAGGTAAAATTTGTTTTAAGGAGGTAAATATTGAAGAGTGTAAAATGCAAGGCTGCGGTATTGTATGAATACGGAAAACCCCTGGTAATAGAAGAGGTAACACTGAACCCCGCAGAACCGGGAAAGGGCGAGGTAAAGATCCGGGTGGCTGCCACCAGCATCTGTCACAGTGACGTACATTCCTTCAGGGGAGAGCACGGCCACCCCAAACTGCCCGCAGTGGGCGGACATGAGGTTACCGGTTACGTGGAGGAAGTTGGAGAAGGCGTTACATATGATGTTAAACCCGGCGACAGGGTTATTCTCGCTCTGGGAGCTATCGGCTGCGGACAGTGCTACTACTGCGTAAGGGGATTCCCCTATATGTGCGAAAAAGGTAGACCGCCCCGTCCCAGGACAGGCGGATTCCAGGGAATCAGTGCGGTCGGACGCTATTTGAACAAGGACGGAGAACGCCTGACTCAATTCGGCGGCCAAACGGCAGGATTCGTGGAACAGGTTATTGTGCATGAAGACAGATTGGTAAAAATTCCGGACAACATGCCCTTCGACAAGGCTGCCCCCCTGGCCTGCGGCGTCATGACAGGCTACGGTGCGGTGGTAAATCTGGCGCAAGTCAAACCGCGCAGCAGCGTATGTGTGGTGGGTACAGGCGGCGTGGGACTCAGCGCTATCCAGGGGGCGCGTCTGTCAGGAGCATACCCCATCATCGCCGTGGACATACTGGACAATAAGCTTGAGATGGCCAGGCGCTTCGGAGCTACCCACACAGTCAATTCCAAAATGGAAAAAGACCCTATCAACGCAGTCTGGCAAATAGCCGGCGGCAGGGGGGCCGACTACGTTTTCGTCTGCGTAGGAGGTATGGACGTCCTGCGCCAGGCCTTCATAATGTCGGGGCCCGGTTCATGGACGGTCATTATCGGGCATCACGGCAATGATACGCTTTCAGCCTTCGAACCGACCGATTTATTCGGCAGAATTCTAACTGGCGGTGGAGGAAATGCCCGCATTAGGTATGATATTCCCGACCTTATCGAATACTATATGACCGGTCAGCTTAAACTGGATGAGTACATTACCGGGCATTATCCCCTGGAGAAAATAAACGAAGCCATCGAGGATATGCTAAGCGGACAGGGGCTGCGCCCTGTGATTATGTTCGAATAGCCGTTGAATATCAGTTCTCGTAAACATTTTGTGAGGAGTAGAAAAAATGGAAAAGGTTAGCGTTCTGGACCCGCGGGGGCAGGCCCCGCTCTTGAGGCGAACACCTATGACCGAACGCCTGGATTCTCTCGATGATAAAACAGTATATATTGTACATGTTAACTGGCCTCATACCTTCCAGTTTACCGATGAATTACATAAGGTCTTATCAGGGAAATTCCCTAAAACCACATTCATCCTCAAAAGGAAACTGGGGCCTTACGCCCAGGACGATCCTAAACTATGGGCTGAAATCCAGGAAAAGGGCAACGCAGCAATCGTCTCGGTAGGACATTGAAGCACATGCGCGCCTGCGGTCGTCAGGCATAGCATGTCAATTGAAAAGAGGGGAATTCCCACTGTAGGAGTGGTGACACAGGTTTTCGAGCCGCTGGCAAGACTATATTCCAAAATGGTGGGACGGCCGGAATTTCCGGTTGTCTTTGTTCCTCAACCTGTTAAACTGGTACCCGCGGAAAGATGCCGTCAGTATGCTGAGGGAAATGATCCCGTAACAGGTAGACCGGTAATCGACGAACTCGTCGAAGGGCTGACCAGGCCATTGACTTCCGGACAAAAAAAGTCCGGGTTTGAAGAAAGGCCCTCACCCAGGCTGCTGGAACCTGATACCGAAGAAAACCTGCATCGCTATTTCCTTGAAAACAAAATGACTGACTTCCTGCCGATTTACCTGCCTACCGAGGAAAAGGTGGAAGCCATGTTAAAAGGGACCAGTCATGAACCTGATGAGGTTGTAGGTGAAATTCGCTCCGGATATGAGGCCATGAGTTTCACCGTAGAGAAGGTGGCCGCCAACGCGGTTATGGCCGGGGCCAGGCCTGAATACCTGCCGGTTATCCTGGCTATGGCTGCATCGGGTGTGGCCTGTATCGCCAGTTCCACGGGCTCCTTTACCAGCACTATCGTGATCAACGGACCTATCAGAAACGAGATCAAGATGAATTCCGGGCTCGGCGCCATGGGGCCTTTTAACCAGGCCAATGCCGTGCTGGGCAGGGCCGGAACGCTCCTCTCTATAAGCGCCGGAGGCGGGCAGCCGGGCAGTACTTACTGGGGATACCAGGGCAATCCTCTCGATTATAACCACTGCACCTTCGCGGAAAACGAGGAACTGCTGCCCGCGGGATGGAAACCCTTCCATGTTCAAAACGGCTTCGATCCCGGAGAAAGCGTAGTCAGCTTTATGCGGGCTTTCCACTACTGGGGCTGGAGCCATACCAACGAAAACGAAAAGCACAAGGCTATTCTTCAAATGGCCACATTCCTGTCTCCCTCAAGCTCGTATTGCCTGCTGCTCGATCCGATTGTAGCCGAGGAACTGGTCGGAGAAGGCTTCCCCACCAAGGAGTCAGTCAGCCAGTATGTCTATGACAACTCTTGGTTGACCTACAGTGATTACTGGAAATATGACGGCCCGGAGAACAACCGGCAGGATGCCGAGAGAGGAATTGAGCCCTGGGCTACCCTCCTGAAGCAGCCGCCTGGAGATTTGCTCCACCGCTTCGATACCCCGGCCGCTATCAGCCTGCTGGTTGTCGGCGGAAGGTCCAATGATTTCTGGAAAGCCGGCGATTGGGCCCATATCGGTAGTTATTCAATTGATGAATGGCGTTAGGAGGAAAAGGACATGAGTGACAGGGACGCTGCTGCAGGTCCGGTAACGGGAAAATCCCCCGGAGACGCCTATCCCGTGGGCTCCGTCGTTAAAATCCCGATCATTCCCGGATACGGTCCGGGACCGAAGATCGGCGATCTCCTGATTACGCTGTTAGAGGTTTTGCGGGGAAAAGAAATAGAGAACCGGCTCCCGCCGGGTGAAATACCGCCCGCACCTGAAAAAGACGATATGGAGAACGTCGTATTCAGTCTGAAAGTGGAATATGCACGCTATGGGAGAAGTCCCAGGGAACAACCCTACATGCTGTCCGACGGGCAGTTCCTGGCCTGTTCATCGGATGGGGATACGGAATATCAGGTCATTCCTCTTTCCGATGAGAGCCGGGGAGGCCTGATCGGATACCTTTTTAAAGCGGGTGATTCCCGGCAGAACCGGCTCTATTGCCGGCTGCCTGTGGAGGAAAAAAAGCCTTACCTGCTTTACAGGCGTGAAAACGTGGAGAACGTCTGGGGACTGTGGTCGGATATCTGGTTTAAGCTTTATTAGCCAGTTACCGTCATACTGCTTGTGCCGGGCGTGGATGAAGAAATTTTTAAGCAGAAAAAAATCTGCTCTGGTCGATACAAGGAGAACAGATTATGAAAGGTCCTGAAGAACCTAACAGGGCAGGAAGGATGGCGGGTGCTTCCCCGGGAGGGGCTGCACCTGTCGGAACCGCTGTTAAGACCACGGTTGAACGCGGTCATGCCTATATGGTGCCCAGGCTTTACAACGTGGAAATTACGCTGAAAGAGATTGTCAGGGGTGAAGAAGCCCGTTTGCGTGCTGAAAAGCTGGCTATCGGTCCACCTGAAAAGGGCTTCGAGTACCTTCTGGCCTTTATCAAATTCGGCTATTTTGAACGCGGCAGGATTGCGCCTCAGGTCTTATCCGATACGGGGACAAAGCAGTATGTATCATTCGGAGGAGGCAGTGTCGACATCACCTATACTCTTTCCGAAGGACAATTCTTAGCCGTATCGGCAGATGGCGAAACGGAGTATCCCGTCCCGTCTGTGACTCAGCAGCCGGAACCCGGCTTAATTGGCCGCGAGTTTCACCCGGGAGAAGCATACGAGGGCTGGATTCTCTTCCAGGTGCCGGAAGATGAAGATAAACCGCTGCTTATTTTCAAGCGAGAACATGTAGAAGGCGTCTACGGCATCTGGAGCTATATCTGGTTCCGGCTTTACAGGGATACGGCTTAGCATTGAAATGAAATGACGGCATCCAAAGAACGGACATATTATTGCGCGATACAGACAGCGATTTCGGCTCTTAATACCAGGAATAGCCTGGAAGATGTGCTGGACAAAATAGTTTACGCCATCTCGGAGGCTATGAAGGCTGGAGTATCCTTGGTCCTGCTGGATTCCAGCAGGAAAAAGCTGGCCCACACCACCTCTCACGGACTGCCTCATGCCTACCTGCATAAGGGCCTGCTGGATGCTGAAAAAAGCCTGGGGGAAATGCTCCAGGGAAAAGTGGTGGCGATAAAGGATACCAAAAAAGACGGCCGGGTCCAGTATCCCGCACTTGCCGGGGAAGCCGGGATAGCAGCTATGCTGGGGGTCCCCCTCACCGTTGAAAACAAAATAGTGGGGGGAATCCGGGTATATATGAAGAGCCCCCGCAGGTTTCCAAAGGCGGATATTGAATTCGTGACCGCCATGACCAGACTTATCGAGATAGCCGCCGGTAACCGGACCTTCCTTCCGGCTAAAACTGCGGACCGGCCGGATATGACCGGGATTGAACCGCAGCGCACTCTGCTTCAGCAGGTCCAGAAAGTAGTTTTTGCCCATCCCAGCGAAAAGGAGTTTGCTCGCTGGCTGGACTTCTATAACCTGGAATGGATCTATGAACCCCGCTCATTTCCCCTGACATGGCAGGATAAAAAGGTTACTGAAATGTTTACCCCCGATTTCTACCTGCCCGGCCTTGATCTTTATGTCGAGTTGACTACCATGAAGCAGAGCCTGGTAACAGGGAAAAACCGCAAGCTGCGGCGACTGAAAGAGCTCTACCCTGACATCAAGATCACCCTCCTGTACAAGAAGGACTATGAGCGTCTGCTGGGTAAATACGGCCTGGGGCCTCTTTCTGAAACTCGCAGCCGGAGCATTGAAAGGGTCCTGTTTTCCGCGGTTGAAATACAGGAGAAGGTCCATGAGTTGGCCGGGCAGCTTTCCCGGGACTATGCCGGTTGTCATCCCGTCATGGTAGGGGTACTGCGCGGCGTTTTTTGTTTCATCTCGGACCTGGTCCGCGCTATGACTATTCCCCTGGACGTAGATTTTATGGCTATCTCCTATTTTAGCGACGCGGACAACTCGGCAGTGAAAATTACCAGGGATATTGACTTCAACGTAACCGGACGGCATGTCATCATGGTTGAAGATATTGTGGATACCGGAATGACCTTGAGCTACATCCTCAAGCATTTGAAAATGAGGGACCCGGCCAGTTTATCGGTATGTACTTTGCTGGACAAGCGGGTACGGCGCATCGCCGATATTACAATCGAATACACAGGTTTTGAAGTACCGGATGAATTCCTAGTTGGCTATGGTCTTGATTATAAAGAAGAATACCGCAATCTGCCTTATATCGGCATCCTGACACCGGGAAAAGAGGTATAAAAGCAGGTAAAAAAATCCTCCCAAGTAACCTTTGCTTTAGGCATTCCTTTCGGTTCTGTTTCTTCCTTTCAGCTTTCGTCTGATCGGTTTTTACTTTACCTATCCTTTCGCCTTTTGCTCCAATTACTTGGAAGGACTTCTATATTAACAAACACCCGGTATCCTGTCAAAGTCGCTGGTGGTTAACCCGGAACAAATATAACCATCTTTAACGTTATACCTATACGTATTATTCACAAAATCTTGCAGTTATTAAACAATAGGATGTTTTTGTAGATTACTAAATGCGTTTAAGAAAACCATTCCTGTCCCGGCCGGGAAAATATTACAATTAATTAGTGGGTATAAAGAGTCAATTACATCCTGACCTTTAATCTCAAATACATCTCAAATAACCTTGTTGTAATGAAGCCGTCCCAGCCGTTCTTCATTCAACCCCAGCAATTGGCCGAAAACATATTGGTTGTCCTGTCCGCCTTCAGGAGACGGACAGCGACAGGCAAACGGAATATCCGCCAAACGGACAGGATTGGCATCGGTGATCGTTTCTCCCAGTACCGGATGCTGAAGTTCATGAAAAAAACCGCGCTCACGTAATTGAGGGTCACCTGCCAGATCCAGAGCGCTTTGCACCACACCCGCTGGGACTCCCTCTCTCTGTAAAACGGACATTACCTCTCCGGCGGAATGCCGGCTCGTCCATTCCATAATAAGGTTATCCAGCATGTATGAATTCTCTTTCCTGCCCTTTGCCGTTTCAAAACGCCGGTCATCCGCCCAGAGCGGATTTTTCAGCGCACGTTTAAATCCCTGCCATTCCGTTTCGCCTGTGACCGAAACGGCACACCACTTATCAACGCCCAGACAGGCATATATTCCCTCGGGTGCAAACAGTGTCGATTCAATCCCCTTTCTATTCCCGAAAAGAGTATAGTCCACAATTGTTTCGCATAACAGACTGATCATGGCTTCTGTTTCAGAAAGGTCGATATCTTGTCCCTGTCCCGTCCTGCTGCGATACTCCAGGGCGGCCAGCACAGCCACGGCACCGTAAAGTCCGGCGATATGATCGGCATAAGAATAACCTATTCCCGCGGGCGGACGGTCAGGATAGGAGGTAAGGCCTGTCATCCCGCACAAGGCCTGTACGGTGGGGCCGAAACCGCTGTAATGCAGCCAGGGGCCGCTATGCCCCATTATCGATAGGCTGAGATATATGATATCCGGACGTATCTTTTTTGCTTCGGAATAATCAAGCCCCCAGTTTGACATTACCCTCGGGCTAAAATTTTCCACGATAACATCACTTTTTTTAATGAGGTCCCCGGCAATTTTCTTGCCGTCCGGTTTGCTGGGATCAAGGGTAACGCCCAGCTTGCTGCGGTTCCAGTTATTGAAATACCCCCGGGAAAACCGGTCCCCGGCGCCGGGTGAAAGCGGCTGTACCTTGATCACCTCCGCTCCAAAATCGGCCAGAAAACGGGTAGCATACGGTCCGGCCAGTACCCAGCTAAAATCCAGAATCCGGATATCTTCCAGTACCTGGCGGGAATGACTTTCGGCTGTTTTCTCAGCCATTGTTTTTCCCAAGCTTGTTCAGTCGGTCAAGTAATAGCCTGTAATCGAATGGTTTGGTGATATAATCGTTAGCACCCAGGGACAAAGCCTTGGAGATCATTTCTGGACTATGTCTGGCGCTGACCACAACTATGGGAACAGATGAGAAAGCCCTTATCTGTTCGATAACTTCGATTCCATCTATATCCGGAAGTCCAAGGTCGATTATCACTCCGTCATAGGCATCATTCTGAAGCATTCTGATTGCCTCCAGTCCTTTGCTGGTGGAGGCCATAACGGATTCTGGATCATTTACTTCCAGGCAAAGATTTATCGATTCAACCGTCGCCAGATCATCCTCAATAAGAAGTAATTTCATATAACATCTCCTTTTGCTTATCCCGGTATCTTACCGACCGGGGAATATCAATACTGATTAAGTATTAACTGTATTCCAACCGGTATTTTATCATTTTATCGGTATACTAAAAACAAAGGTGCTTCCATTGCCAATCTGGCTGTTTACCCCGATTTTCCCGCCGTGGGCTTCTACGATTTGCCGGGCAACCGCCAGACCAAGACCGATGCCGGGAAATTTCTGGCGGTCCTGCTCTACCCGGTGATAGGGTTGAAACAACCTGACCTGTTCTTCAGGAGTAATCCCTATACCGTTATCCCGCACTTCCACCACCAGCTTTTTGTTCTTTACAAAGGCCTTAAAAACAATCTCCCCGTTTTCAGGGCTGAATTTACAGGCATTGGAAACAAGGTTGAGAATTACCTGCTCAAGGCGTGAAAAATCAATTAAAGCTGTGGGAAGCTGCGGTTGAATATCAGTTACCAGTATTTGGCGGTGCTGGTCAATCATGGGTTTGAACCTGGCAATAACATCCGCCAGGTATATATTCAGGTCCGTATTTTTAAGGTAAAGTTTAAACGTTCCCCTGGAATATCTGGCTATATCCAGCAGTTCCTCCAGTCGAAAGGCCAGTGTCTGTGTGCTGTTATATATATTTGCAATCAATTTTTTCTGTATGGCCTCACCATTCTCTATTATAATATCATTGAGCATGGTAGTCGAAGCCAGTATCGGTGTAAGCGGTGTCCTCAATTCATGTGCCAGCACATCCACGAAAAGGCCTCTCGCTCTGGCTTCTTCCTGTAGTTCCTCTCTGTGACTCTTTTCCATATTATAGAGCCGCTCCATCTCTTCCGCTGCCCGCTTGCGTTCTTTTTCGATCCTTCTCTGCTCAACCACTTTCCAGGCAGAATCCATGAGCAGCTTAAGCTGGCGCACGTCTGACTGATCGTAATCCCAGGGCTTGTTGGCCACACCTACTACTGCCGCCACCTTATGATCGAATATTACCGGTACAGTTAAAAAACGGACAATTTGTATGTCCCCTTGCCCGTTTGCGGCATTTGCCCGTGAATAATTGTTAAAATTGTTTTCGATCACCGGCTTGTGCTTCTGGGCTACATCACCCAGGAAACCGGCCTTTTCAATATGTAAAACTGTACTCTCTTCGGACAGTTTCCTGATCTCAGACACTCCCTTTGACCAGGATATCATGGTGAATTCCCGGCTTTCCTGGTTATAGCTTAGTATATGACCGGTACGGCTTTGTGTAAGCTTAACGGCTTCTTCCAGTGTAAAATCCAGCAGGTTCTGGATATCGGGTTCTTCATACTGTGCTATTTTCAGCAGACTTTCCAGGCGTGCTTCGTTGAAAAGTACCTGCTCTTCGGCTTTTTTCATCTCGGTAATGTCCGTCCAGTTTGAAAGAAAGTGCTTGAGTTTACCGTTTTCCAGGATTTTGCGGACCCTGACATCCACCCAGAACCTTTCGCCATTCTTCTTTATAAAGTTACGCTCTTTATGAACAGTATCTTTTTGTGTCTGCAAATCATTATGGTCGTAAGTGTATTGTTCAACATATTCCGGCGGCCACCACGGATAAGGGACCTTCAGACCGATTACTTCTATCTCCATATACCCGACCAGCTCTTCAAAGGCCGGATTGACATACCTGATCGATGTATCGGCATTCGTTACTATAATAGGATTGGGTGAATTGGATTGAAGACTCAAGGCAAAGGATTCACTTTGCATCAATGCCCTTTCCATTTGTATTCTTTCAGTTACATCCCGGCCGATGCCGGTAAGGACACTCCTTTCACCTTGATCATCATAAATTATTGAAGTGCGGCTCTCTATCCATACAGGATTGCCGTTTTTGTGTATCCAGTGGGTGATGAAAGGTCCCTGGAAAATATTTTCACCTGCGGATATGAATTGCCGGATAAGCTGCCGGTCCTTAGGATGAACGGCATGGAGCATCCAGACAGGGTCATCCCTGATTTCTTCAGGGGAATATCCCAATATCTTTTCAATGGAGGGACTGACGTAATCTATTTTTATTTTGGGTTTAAAATCTATACGAAATATCAGGTCCTGTGCTACTTCGGTTATTTTCCTGAACCGTTCTTCGCTTATCGCCAGGGCTTGCTCCGCCTCACTTCTTTTTCTTTCAATATCAAATTTATTCAGGGCAAAACCCAGGTCATCCGCCAGTTGCTGAATGAGCCCCGTCTCTTCTTTGCCAGGTTCGATTTCCTCTCTCGCCACAATAGCCAGGATCCCTTTAACCCTGCCGGCATAACGCATGGGAAATACGCTCGCAAATAAGCCCGGGGGTACACTTTCGAAGGCTGTACAGTCCTTATAAATTTTATCGCCGGATGTAAAAATCCCTGCCTGCCCGTTTTCCAGGACCTGTTGGAAGCACCTGGGTAAAATGCCTTCATAGGCCTGTTTCTTTATCTCATTCAAATATTCCCCGGTACCCGATCCAGAGCATAAAACAACCCTGTTATCATCATCCAGTACTATTGCCCAGCAGCGTAGCAGGTGCTGAATTTCAACGAATTTCTGACAGGTTGCATCCAGTAATTCCCTGGTGCTGTTTGTCTGAGTGATGAGCTGGTTGATCTCGCGCACAATCTGTAAAATCATGTTTTTACGGCGCAGCTCGGCTTCTGCCGTCTTTCGATCGGTAATATCCAGCGTAAGTACAAATATCCCTTCGGGAACAGGCTCTATACTGAAGACCATCCAGCCCTTATCCCGGTTTCCCATTAGAAATTCGGACTCAACTACCCGAGGAATACGGGAATCCATGCAGATTTTCATTGTTCTAAACCACACGGTCCGGTCGATACCCGGAAACACTTCCAGTATACTTTTATTCAGGAGTTGTTCTTTGGTCCTTCCGCATTGTCTGCATAGTGCGTTATTAACAAACAGGTAGCGCCATTCGCGGTCTGTTATCTGGCAGCCTTCGAGCATACTGTCCAGAATACTATACCGGTCCCGATTATCAGGAGTACTGGCCCTTTCTCCCCTGGACTTTTTATCCGTTACGTCGCTGTTTATAAGTTTTCCATCAACGTGTTTTTGCTTCACCCTGCACACCCACCGGTCCCGATATATTTAATCTTTTTGTTTCGGTTGCCAAACCACAGCCGCGTAATCCGCTGCTAAAGAACGGGATTTTTACAGTATGGTTCCTGACCGCGATCCTTCGGGACCAATATCAACATAACAGACTATACTATTAAACCATACTATCAAATCAGGTAGTCTATTTCACCCGTAATAAGGCCTCTAAACCAGGCATTGCCCGAATTATCAACATGAATCCTTTCAGCAGAGGCTGAAAAACATCATATGCCGGATTCCTGTTTTCCCGCCCTCAATATTATTGTATAAAAAATAACGCCTGTCCGAATACAAAACTCAGTAAACGTCCAAAAACCCAACCTGAACAGATAATCCGGAAGATTCTCTCATAAAAACCTCAGAATGTGCTTAACCTCAACCACGGGGCTGCCTACATCTGAAGCCGGAAAGGCCGGTGCGGGGCCACGCCGTCAGGCGTGCAAAGCCGCTTCATCATTGAAATCACACAATTGTTAAAAGATTATGTCAATCCGTTAAACCCATTTCTTTACCCATTCCAGCATTTTCTCGGGCCTTTCTTCAAAATAGCTGTAAGATTCAAATCTGTGAATAGTATTTTCTATCCAGTAAAACTCCTTGGGATTATCAGGTGTATCTTCAAAAAATCCCCGGATGTCGTTCAGCTCCGTCCAGGGATCATTCCGTGCCTGGACATATAGTACCGGTACTTTCAGATCCCGGACGTATTCAGCGGGAGACATTTGTTCCAGCGGACGAGCCCCGCGCAGGGCAAGGCACTTTTTTATACCCGGCATCAGCAGCCCTATCCCCCAGGGAGTCAGCAACGTACCAGCATACTTGCGTACGAAAACCTCCATGGAAATGGGCTGAACAGCCATCAGGCATTTGACGTTGTTAAAAACCGCAGGCTCTTTGCTCATGGCTATAATGGTGGAATTGGCCCCCATGCAGAAACTGACAAAACCGATCGGTAAATCCCTCAGATCATCCCTTTTACTGATAAAAACCATGGCTGCCGCTACGTCCCTGTACTCCTCCAGACCAACGGCCGCCATCCCTTTGTTGGGTGCAGGACCGCTTTCTCCATGATTGCGCAGGTCGAACATCAATACCCGGTAGCCCTCTTTGTTCAAATGAGCAGCAGTCTTCAGGAACTGTACTTCCCTGTTGTAGAGCTTGGTCAGGTTTCTGTAAGAGGTTGTGGAGCCGTATCTGGTTAACCCGCCTACATGCGTCATCACAACAATGCCGCGTCCGGAACCCTTGATCAACCAGCCTTTGATGGTAACTCCATCGGATGTTTCAAAACTGATGTTTTCATAATCCATGCCGTAATCTCCGGGATTTTTGGGCAAAGGCTGCCGGTTTAAATATACGATTGTACCGGAAAGAATATAAGAAACCAGCCAGTAAATTGCCGCAATAAGCAAAACAACCAGTACTACAATCAAAGCAATCAAAGCAGTCTCCCGTGAAAAAGATCAAGCGTATATGTATCTTACCAGATGCCGTAAAACCTTATCAATTACCGGACACACAATCTGAGCACTGGAACAATACAGACCGGACTGCTTTCACAAAACAGCCGGACGGACTACTGGAACCGTATCGGGGTATATGCTACTATTTAAGGCAAAATCCGGACGGTGCCAATATTAAGGTAAATCTTTCAACCGGATCTTCCGGATCCGGCATATATTTTATTTCGAGGTAAATGCTATGACTGCGGAACAAATTAACATCATATTCAGAAACCCCATTTCTCCGGCCCAGGGCGGATACCCTGGTTTCAGACAGCGCACCGTCAAAGCCATGGAGATGATCATTGAATACGATATTGCTGTGAAATTAAGGGATGAGAAGACGCTTTTCGTTGACATCTACCGTCCTGAAAGAGAGGCGAAATACCCTGTCATCCTGGCCTGGAGCCCGTATGGTAAACACGGCAGGCTGAAAAACGGCGATCTGGTGAACAGCGGACTGGATAACATACCTTCCAGCCAGTTTACTGTCTACCAGGGACCGGATGCGGTATACTGGGTACGCAACGGTTATATAGTTATAAATGCCGACCCGCGCGGCCTGTGGCATTCCGAGGGCGAAGCGACCTTCATGAGCCCGCAGGAAACAGAGGACTGCTGTGATTTGATAGAATGGGCAGGCACCCGGAGATGGAGTACCGGCAAGGTAGGAATGCTGGGGGTCTCATATCCGGCCTGGATACAATGGAAAGCAGCAGCGGCAGCACCCCCTAATCTCGCGGCAATCTGCGTTTGGGAAGGAGCCAGTGATTTTTACAGGGAAGTGGCCTTTCACGGCGGCATCCCCGAGACCTGGTTCTACCCCGTTTTCCAGATGAATGCCAGCTTCTCAATCTCTCATGTGGAAAACCTGCTGGAAATGCAAAAACAGCACCCTTTGTTTGATGAATACTGGGCCGGTAAAAACGCCGACCTGTCAAAAATAAACGTACCGGCCCTTGTTGTGGCCGGTTGGAGCGACCACGGCCTGGATACGAGGGGAGCGCTTGAAGGTTTTAAAAAGATCTCTTCCCGTGAAAAATGGCTGATAGTACACGGCCGCAAGAAATGGCAGTTTTTCTACGATCCTGAAAGTGTCGAAAAACAGAGGCAGTTTTTCAACCGTTTTTTGAAAGGTCTTTATAACAGGGTCAGGGACTGGCCCAGGGTTATGCTGGAAATCAGGCAAAGTTACTCCAGCGGAGAACTCCGTGCTGAAAACGAATGGCCCCTCATACGTACTCAATATACGAAATTGTTCCTCGATGCCGCAGAGTCCCGGATGGGCCCCTGCCTGCCGGTTGATGAGTCCCTGGCCCGTTACAGTAGCGTAGAAACCGGAGGCAAAATACATAACGCTGTTTTCGAGCACAGGTTCGAGAACAGGACCGAACTCACCGGCCATATGAAACTCAAGCTGTGGGTGCAGGCTGAAGGCGGCGACGACATGGACCTGTTCGTCGCACTGGAAAAAATCGACCGTTCCGGTAATATCGTACACTTTCCCTATTTCGGCAATCATAACGACGGACCGGCAGCGCTGGGCTGGCTGCGCGTATCTCACCGCGAGCTGGACCCGGACAACTCGACTCCCGCTCAGCCGGTCTACGGACACCAGAAGAGGCAGAAGCTCAAGGAAGGAGAGATAGTGCCGGTTGAGGTAGAAATCTGGCCTTCCGGGACGCTCTTCGGACCGGGTGAAAAGTTAAGACTGACCGTACAGGGGAGCGATATCTACTCTTACCCCGAGGGCGGCTACAGCCAGAAACACTCCTCCTCGGTCAACCGTGGAGAGCACGTGATATACACAGGCGGTCAGTATGATTCCCATCTTCTGGTCCCTGTCATCCCTGATCAGTAAACAATGGGTGAAGATTGAAGCCGTGAGGAAGTAGAAGCAACCGTTGCTGACTACTTCGATATGTGGGATAAGGAGCTGCACGGTCTGGAATACAATAAGACCGAGCATAGGCATCGTCTCGCTGTTCTCCTTAACCGGCGCTCTGACGGGGCTATTGAGCGTAAGCATCAAAACATAAGTGCAGTTCTTGGAGCATTACATTTTCCATCAATCGAGGGATACAAACCATTACGAAATTACCAGCAGCTTCTCTATAAGTCACTACATCGATGAAATTAAAAAAACTAACAAACAAATCTAACCGTTTTGTTTTTCGAGTTGTGAATACCATTGGTTAAATTTAGGACAGGCTTTTCGAATTCGCTCTAAACCTATATGTTGGGCAATGCGGTAAGCATGGGCATTAATGCTTCGCCCCTTTTTGTAATTGTGGAAATACTATTGGATTCTTTTTGAAGGAGCAGTATCGTAACCATCATTAATGTCTTCACAACCCCCACAATCCTTCACTATCTGTTCAAATGTCTCTTTCAGATACGTTTTTTCAAATACCTCAGCCATTTCATGCGTACACCGGTCTGAGAGAGCCGTAGTTCCGGTAGGTATAGAGCCAATGTTCCGGAACTGCGGGAACCATCCTTCCGGAGGTGAG
>JAFGOB010000115.1 GCA_016926695.1 Dehalococcoidales bacterium
TATCCGGAATAGTGGCTCTCAAAACGCCGGAAGCCTGGCTCTCTAAGACCGGAACCGTGGCGCAATGTATCCCGGATTATTCAATTTAATATGGTTATTTTTCCCTATAAAAAGCAGGTATACTTATACTTTAACGAACAGGTGACCTCCTCTATCATAATTACAGTAATATTACTATCTGGATATTATTATTTGGGGTTGATGCTGGTGGGGGCGATTGTCCTCCATAGTCGGTATTTCGGGGAATAAGGTGGGGGATCAGGCAATTCACGGCTTTATTGATAACTCGATCGGCCGGAATGATATTGATGGTAAAATAAGGGCGGCCTTGGAAAAAAATTGCAGGCTTCTCAAACAAAACAACACTGAATTAACGCTGAAAAATACCATGCTGGGAAAGATCGTTAAGATCGCACATGGTGTTGATTCAGTCAGGACTGAGAAAGAAGTATTCAACCTGGTTGTGGAATCTGCCAGAGATATACCGGGGATAAGATTTGTCATTGTATTGAAGCTCAGTGATGACAAACAAAAACTGGTGCTGGCCTATCATTCACGGATTCGCAACCGCAGTCTCGGGATAGGTTTGAAGGTGTTGGGCTTCGACCTGGATCAGGACCTGAATTTCAATCCAGCCTGTAGCAGGTACCAGTTCATCGTCTCCAGGATTCCCGGCGCCTCTGAGTTTGTGAATAATCCTATGAGCACTGTCTATGAACGTATCAACCTGCTGCTGGATGAATTCTGGGGACGCAGGTTGTGTGATACAGTCCAGGACCTGCTCCACATTGGAAGATTCGCAGTTGTCCCCGTATTGATCGACAATGATACCTGGGGCGCCATGCTCTTTTTCCTGTGCGGTGAAGTGCCCATGGACATCCTGGAAATGGTCGGTAAGCACTGCGGTATAGCGCTAAAAAATGTTTATACCCTGGAAAAGCTTGAAAGACGTCATATGGAAATCACGGCTCTGAATAAATTTTCCTCTTCGATTTACAGTTCCCTGAACACAGGTGAAATACTGGACCAGACTATAGCGGTGCTGAGGAGGGTATTCTCAGCGAAAGGGGTGGCGATCTACCTGCTGGATGAAACCGGCAGCCGTTTATGTTTGGCCGGGCAGTACGGTATGGCGGATGACATCCTTGAACAGTCCATGCAGTTCGAGCTTTCTCATTCCTTCGCCGGCATTATTTCTTCACATGAGTCGGTCTTGAGCGGAAACCTGAATAGCCACCCTGGTGATTTCCCCGGGGTCTTTTGCCCTCCCGATGACGGCGTCAGCAGATGGTTTATCAATGCCGTTCTGGTTTTCGGAGGCAGACGCGCCGGGACGATAACCCTCATGCGTTCTGACCGGAGTGATTTTTCCGATGAAGAAAAAGCCCTTCTTCTTTCCATCAGCAGGCAGCTTTCAGTCGCTCTGGACAACGCTTTCCTGCATCAAAAATTAATTTCCAGGATTGAGGAGCTGGACAGGACGCAGTCCAATCTTTTACTTTCAGAGGAAAAGATGCGTTTTACCCTGGAATCCATTACTGACGGAGTTCTGGTTACCGACCTGCGCGGCCGCATTCTTCAGGCCAATTCTTCCGCCGCAAAAATGCACGGGCATGATAAAAACAACTGGGAGGCTGACATAAATACCCTGAGGTATGTAATCCCGCAGGACCGCCGGAGAATGCTGGAGCACCTCAAAAGTGTATTTGCCAGGAGGATTTCCCGTGAGGACACTTACACGCTTATTAAAAAAGACGGAACGCTGTTCCCGGCTGAATGCAATATTGGCATTTATCAAAATGCGCAAGGAAAGATCGAAGGCTATGCGGTCTGCATTCGGGACATCAGCGCCCGCAAGATTGCGGAGAGGCGTTTACAGGAAAGCGAAAGACAGTACCGCCTGATTGCCGAGAATACCAATGATTATATCTCTATGATGTCTTTCAGCGGCTATTATTCCTACTTGAGTCCCTCATTCAAACAGTTGGGCTATGAAACGGGCGATCTGATAAACAGGTTCGCTCTTGATTTTATTCATCCCGATGACTGTGATATTATCCTTCCGATTCTGGTTAAGTTTGCCCAGATGGACCATGATGATATTGCCAGACTGAAAAAGATCAACTACTCCCAGCGCCTGGAATACAGGCTTGTGGATAAATGGGGGAAATGGCATAATATTCTCTCTACTATTAATATTATCGAATCGCTGGACGGAAAGGATTTTAATATACTCATAATCAGCCATGATGTTTCTGATCTCAAGCAGGCGGAAGACCAGTTGAAAAAATCATACGAGAACGAGAGAAACGCCAGGGAAGCCCTGGAGCATCAGATAAACAAAAGGGCGGACTTTTTCAGGGCGCTGGTGCATGAGCTTAAGACGCCTCTGACCCCGATCATCGTTTCGAGTGAGACCATCATGGAAATGGTGGAAAATGATACGTTTAAGAACCTGGCTCGTAACGTTTACCATTCCGCTGTAAGGCTTAATACGCGAGTTGAGGAGCTTCTGGATATATCCAGAGGAGAGATGGGACTGTTAAAAGTAAATCTCGAACCGATGAACATGGTGATAATGATCGAAAATATTACCGGCTATATACGTAATCAGATGGAGAAGAACCACCAGAGATTGCTGCTGAATTTGCCACAGGATCTACCACAGGTAATGGGAGATGAAAACAGGTTGAGACAGGTAATGCTTAACCTGCTCAATAATGCCATGAAATTTACCCCGGATGGCGGTTTTATCTCTGTAACAGCGGATGCTGACGCGGAGCAGTTAAATGTCGTTGTTCAGGATACCGGCAAGGGTATTGATGAAACTGATCTGGGCAGGCTGTTTCATCCGTATAATCGCATTGAGTCCGACAGGCAGAATTTTTCAGGTCTGGGTTTGGGACTATCCCTGTGCAAGCAACTGATAGAGCTGCACGGAGGTAAAATCTGGGTAAATAGCCGCAAAGGAAAAGGGACGACTTTCGGATTTTCTTTACCTCTCAGCTGGCCTGTTCAACCGGCGAAAATGGAGAAGTCAGGTCTGGAAGTGACTATAGAAAGGAAATAGCGTCCGGACTGAACAATCATATCTTGGTTTTCTTTCCAGCCTTTTTTACATAAAAAACTCTCTTTTTCTCCGCCAGTGTACAAATAATCGGTCTTCCTTTCGTTTCTAATTCATTTAAGCCATCAAGATTTAAGGAACATTTCTGAAAGCTTCATCCGGAATAGCCTGGAGAGCTGACATTTCGATTTCGAATTAGCATAATTCGTTTCACCCGGATGTTATCATGGTGTTATAATATCAGTTGGAATGCCTGGTGAATCTGGACAACAAAATCGGCAGGGGGATGAATAATGGATGAATTGAAGGTCTTCACCGGTAATGCTAATCCACAGTTGGCACAGGCTATAGTGGATTACCTGGATATACCGCTGGGAAAATGTGAAGTATTCCAGTTTACCAATGAGAATACATTTGTGCGTATCCTGGAAAACGTGCGTGAGCGTGACGTTTTCGTGGTACAACCCATATCCACTCCGGTGAACAACAATCTGGTGGAGTTGTTGATAATGCTGGATGCCTTCAAGAGGGCTTCAGCGGGCAGGATAACGGCTGTGGTGCCTTATTTCGGTTACGGCCGTACGGATAAAAAAGACCAGCCCAGGGTGCCTATCACCGCCCGCCTGGTAGCCGATTTATTGACGGTTGCCGGGGCCGGCAGGATATTAACCGTAGACCTGCACGCTCCCCAGATCCAGGGATTTTTTAATATTCCAGTAGATGAGTTGACGGCTTTAAGCGTTCTGGCCAATTATTTTATAGAAAAGAAACTAAACGGCAACCTGGTGGTGGTGGCTACGGATATCGGTATCTCCAAGAGGGCCAGAGACCTGGCAGCCAGGTTGAATGTTCCCCTTGCCATTATGGAAAAAAGAAGAGTGGGTAATGCCGACCGGACCGAAACATTGAATATTATCGGGGAGGTTGAGGGCAAGATGGCTCTCACACTGGATGATGAAATAGATACTGCCGGCTCACTGATCAATGTGGTAAGTACCCTGGTGGAACGCGGAGTGAAAGGGGTTTACTCCTGCTGCACACACCCGGTCTTTTCCGGTCCCGCTATCCAGAGAATCGATTCCTCTGCCGTGAAAGAGGTGGTGGTAACTGATACAATACCCGTGGGACCGGATAAAAAATCAGACAAGATAAAAGTATTATCCATGGCCCCCTTGCTGGGTGAGGCCATACATCGTATTCATACCGGTATGTCTATTGGAGCGATGTTCCCTTAATAGACTGCCGGGATAGACCCGGCAAGGAACAGGCGAAAATGTCCCAACGAGCTGAAAAACTGGTGGAAGTCTATAAGGCCCAGGGAGAAGCCGAGGCGCAGGTTATCAGGTCAAAGCTGGAGATGAACGGCATTCCCTCTATGATCAGGTCTTCTGCCTCACCTTCGGTACATGTTTTTGTCCTGGACGGGCTGGGTGAGTACCGCATAATGGTAGAGCAATCTCGTGTGGAAGAAGCGCGGGCATTAATAATCCCCGATTAGCCTTTAAGGCGTCCCCTTGCGTAATTTTAACAATCAATTTACTTTAATAAACGGAGAATAACAGGTGTTTAAGAAGTTATTCGGTGGGCTTATTGATTCCAATGAAAAAGAAATTGACCGTCTGAGGCCAGTTGTAGAGAAGATCAACTCTCTGGAAGCGGATTATGAGCGTTTAAGCGATGAAGAACTGAAGGCCAAAACGGAGGAGTTCAAAGAGCGCATAAATCAGGCTACTGCGCAGTCCCGTGATGATGCCGGGAGCGCCCGGCAGGCGCTTGAATCCAGGCGGAAGAGTACGGCTGAAGCGGTAAACAACCTCCAGGAGCAGGAAATATCGCGTGAATGCCGTGACCTGGAAGCAGTGCTCCAGAAAAAGGAGAACGACCTTAAGGCTCTGGAAAAGAAGGTCCTGGAAGAGATTCTTCCTGAGGCCTTTGCCGCTGTACGGGAAGCCGCGAAACGCACTATTCACCAGCGTCATTTCGATGTCCAGCTTATAGGAGGTATCGTCCTGCACCAGGGTAAAATCGCAGAGATGAGGACTGGTGAGGGCAAAACGCTGGTGGCTACCTGTCCTCTGTATCTGAATTCCTTGACCGGCCGCGGGGTGCACTTGATTACGGTTAACGATTACCTCGCCCGCCGCGATCCTTACTGGATGGGCCCGGTTTATAATGCCCTGGGGGTAAGCGTCGCTTCAATTTATCCCATGCTTACACCTTCCGAGCATACCCCGGCCCGCGTATATGATCCTGCTCACGATTCCGGGGACCGGGCCTGGAAACATTTCCGTACCGTTCGGCGCAGGGAGGCCTATGAGGCTGACATTACCTACGGTACCAGTGCCGAATTCGGGTTTGATCACCTGCGCGATAATATGGTGATCGATCTCAACCAGTGCGTCCAGCGTCCCCTGAACTACGGTATCGTGGATGAGGTCGATAACCTCCTGATCGATGAAGCCAGGACTCCTCTGATAATCAGCGGCGCCGCTGAGGAAACGGCGGATCTTTACAGGGCGGTCAACAACGTGGTCAGCCGCATGAAATACAAAACTCTGGCCCACGAGCCTGTGACTTACGAGGAAAAGGAAGAAAGAGAAGCGCTGAAGGGGCAGTTCGATTATATCGCCTATGAGAAAGACCATGCCGTGGAAGATAATCCTTCCGCCCAGGAAAAACTGGCCAGGGCTTTCAATATGAAGGTCGAAGACCTTTTCGGGGGCGAGATGGAGGAGCAGAAACAGCTTTCTTTCGAAGAGACCAAGATGCGCAACGATATACGGTCTGTCTTCCGCAAGGCCATGCAGGCCCACTCCCTCTATAAAAGGGACCGCGATTACGTGGTCAACGACCAGCATGAGGTTGTTATTGTCGATGAGTTTACCGGACGCCTGATGCTGGGCCGCCGCTACTCCGAGGGGCTGCACCAGGCTATCGAGGCTAAAGAAGGCGTCAAGGTTCAGAGGGAAAGCCGGACCTATGCCACCATTACCATCCAGAATTATTTCCGGATGTACCAGAAGCTGGCCGGCATGACAGGTACTGCCGTGACCGAGGCCGAAGAGTTCCATAAAATATATAACCTGGATGTGGTGGTGGTTCCGACCAATAAACCCACTATACGTGAAGATAATCCCGATCGTATCTACAAGGATGAGGACGCCAAATTCCGCGCCGTAGCGCGTGAAATTGAAGAGGTGCACAACAATCAGCAGCCTATACTGGTCGGTACGGTCTCAATCGAAAAGTCCGAACGCCTGGGTGAGTTGATGAGGCGGAAAGGCATCGGATACAAGATCCTGAATGCCAAGGAACACCTGAAAGAAGCAGAGATCATTGCTGAAGCAGGCAAGCCGGGCAGTGTAACTGTGGCCACCAATATGGCCGGGCGCGGTGTGGATATCGTGCTGGGAGGTAAGGAACCTAAAAAAGACGAATATGAAGACCCCGGGGAATGGGAAAAGGAACATGCCCTGTGGGAAGAAAGACACGATAAGGTGCTGGCCGCGGGAGGTCTGCATGTCATCGGGACCGAACGCCATGAAGCCCGCCGGATTGACAACCAGTTGCGCGGCAGGTCCGGCCGCCAGGGCGATCCAGGAAGCACCCGTTTTTATGTTGCCCTTGATGATGATATTATGAAGCGTTTCGGTGGAGAACGCATCAAAAGCGTGATGTCGTGGGTGGGTATGGATGCCGATACCCCCATTGAAAACGGAATGGTCAGCAAGTCCATAGAGAACTCGCAGATCAAAGTGGAGGGATTTCATTTTGATATCCGCAAGCACCTGGTCGAGTTTGATGACGTGGTCAATAAACACCGTGAACTGATCTATGCCGAGAGAAAGAAGGTCCTCAGCGGCGCCGATCTCAAGACCAATATCCTGGATATGCTGGATAAAGAGATCGGTGCAATCATGGATGAGCATATAGGCAGGCGCACCAATGATGAATGGAATATGAACGGCCTTGTGGCTGATTTAAATACCATCTTGCCTTTGCCCCGGGATACGGCTTCCACGCTGGCCCAGCTAAATCCAGGACCCATGAGAGAGAAGCTGAATGAGATGGTGCGCACGGCCTATGATCAGAAAGAGCAGGAAGTCGGCGACGAGGATATGCGGCTTCTGGAGCGGCTGGTAATGCTGCGGGTGATCGACGACCTGTGGGTCGAGCACCTGACCGAAATGGAAAACCAGCGCACGCAGGCCGGGTTCGCCGGGCTCCAGCAGATGAAGTCTCAGGACTCCTACAAGCGTATCGGCTACCAGCAGTTCCAGGTGCTGCTGGAAAATATCAGGCAAAATATCGCCCGCATGATCTTCCACGTCAATCTGCGCCGTGAAGAAGAAAAAAAGGTCTCGACCCCTGTTTCGCGAGCGGCCGGAGTAGCCGGCAGCGCTCCTAAAACCGCACCCAGAGTGGCGGGAAAAAAGGTGGGACGCAACGACCCCTGCCCCTGCGGAAGTGGTAAAAAATATAAACACTGCTGCGGAAAATAAAAAGCCGGTATTTAGCTGTAAAATTATCGATATATTTCATCTGTACGGTTTTATCCATTGATGGGCCTATCTTTAAACGAAAGTTCCCTCTGGAGACAAGAATGGTTTAAGGTAAAATCTTTGTTTCCATCTGTCTGGAACAGGGAAAGTACAAACGAATCTTGCATCTCACGATCGTTGGTATGAGGATACAATGTATATAATATCATGTCATATGCCTGTATAAATGTCATTCTTCGCCCCGATAGGAAGTAAGGAGAATCGGGACTCCAACATGACAGTTTAAAGGCGGCTGGTGCTTTATTGCCTGTCGTCTTACTTAACAAAGGTGAGA
>JAFGOB010000116.1 GCA_016926695.1 Dehalococcoidales bacterium
CATCCTGAGGACATTCCCCGCTGCAAAGCGCTTTTAGCCTCGTCAATCCAAACAGACCAACGAGAAGAAAGCACTGAATATCGTATACGGCATATCAATGGAACCTGGCGTATACACTCGTCCAGCGCAGTGGTCCACAAGGATAAAACCGGCTTGACTATCTACGGGATTGCCCGTGATGTTACGGAAAGCAAGAAAGCCGAAGAAGCCTTAAAAGAGAGCGAGGCTTTTAAAGATACTTTGCTTAATGATTCTCCCAATCCCATTATTGTGTCGGCGGGTGTTGGAGGAACGATCATTTATGTCAATCCATCCATGGAAAAGCTCACCGGTTTTTCTAACAGCGAGCTCGTCGGACACTCTCCACCATATCCATGGTGGGATGAAGATATCCGGCCTTATAGCAGGGCGGAAGATAGAATAGACGGCGTTAATATTCATGAACGGAAATGTAAAAATAAAAAAGGAGAACCCTTCTGGCTGTATGTTCATATCAGGACCATCGAAGAATCAGGCAAGATCAAATACTTTATCGCCAATTGCGTCGATATTACTGAACGCAAAAAGATGGAAGAGGCTTTACGTGAATCTGAAGCCTTTAAAGACAGCCTGCTATCCCAGTCTCCGAACCCGATTTTCGTCTTTAAACCGGATGACTCTATTATTTACGTAAACTCCTCATTCGAAACGCTTACCGGCTATTCCAGCGCCGAACTTATCGGACGGAAAACTCCCTATCCCTGGTGGCCGGAGGATAAATACGAGCAATATCCCCGGGAATTCATGAGCTTAAACCAGGCGCGAGTCAGCTACTTTGAGAGAAACTATATCAAGAAAAACGGGGAGACTTTCTGGGTGGCTCTCAGCATACGCCCGGTTATACAGAACGGGAAAACCACATACTATATAGCTAACTGGGTTAATATTACTCGACGCAGGGAGATGGAGGACGCTCTCAGAGAAAGCGAATCTTTCAACGTCAGCCTGCTAACGGAAGCTCCTAACCCGGTACTTGTTTTTAATCCAGACCAGACTATTCGTTATGTAAATCCGGCACTGGAAAAATTGACCGGTTTCAGCAAATCTCAACTAATCGGGACCAGCCCGCCTCACCCCTGGTGGCCGGCTGAAGACTTCGAAAAGAACATGAATGAGGTTATTGAGGACAGGAAATCTCAGGATAGTACTTTTGAGAAATACTTCAGGAGAAAAAACAGTGAACCTTTCTGGGTAGTTATCAGCATGAGAAAAATAAAGGAGAACAACAAGCTGAAATATATTCTCGGCAACTGGGTGGACATCACACGTCAAAAGACGCTGGAAGAGCGTATTTCCGAGCTCTATATTAAAGAAAAAAAGCAGAGGGAAGAGCTACAGGAGGAGGCACAGGCCAGGGGTCTGTTCATCAATGTTTTAGCCCACGAGCTGAGAGCCCCACTGACACCTATCATGGCTTCTACCGGGATGTTGAAAGACATTGTGGACCAGAATGATAATGAAGTACAAAAGAAACTGGCCGGCAACATTTATTCCAGCACTGAAAAACTATCCAAAAGACTGGAGGACTTGCTGGACCTGGCCAGATACGACAGAGGAACATTCAGATTGAATCTACAGGTTAATAACATGGAAAAGTTCCTGAATGAAGTTATTTTCAGATTTGAACCCGGCCTGGCAGACCGCAAACAGCATCTTACCGCTGAAATAGCTCCTGATTTACCAGAGGGAAAATTCGATCCTTCGCGTTTGGAGCAGGTAATCATCAATCTTCTTTCCAATGCCAGCAAATTTTCTTCCGAAGGATCGGAGATAATATTAAAAGCCTTTACAGAAAAAAATATGTTGCATGTGGAAGTACAGGACCAGGGGATAGGTATATCACCCGAAAACCAGCAAAGGCTTTTTCGTGCCTATCACCGGGTAGAGCAGACTAGTAAACAGTTCCCCGGACTGGGTCTAGGCCTGGCAGTGTCCAAGCAGATCATCGAAGCTCATGGAGGTAAGATTTGGGTTATTAGCCAGCCCGGCCAGGGCAGTACCTTCAGCTTCACTATTCCGTTGAATCCTTTACCGTGAACCACACCGATGGAATCAAGGATTAATGATTTGTGATATTGCTATTGGGCTGATTACCAGGAGATATCGTCATGACTAACGATCAAATCACTAAAGCTCCGCCCTTTTTTCCTTTAAATGAGCAACATTACCGGGTTTTTTGCGAAAACTCTACAGATCCCATTACCATTTTGGTTGACTTGACTTGTTCTTTGTTAAACAGTTAAGCTCATAACCGAAGTATCTGATAATAAAAAGGAGGCTTTAATGGATAGAGTAAAAGGCAAAGTGGCTATAGTAACCGGAGGAGCATCCGGCCTTGGTGAGGCTGCGGCCAAGCTTATGGCCAAAGAAGGGGCAAGTGTAGCTATTACTGATATCGACGACGTCAACGGTAACAGGGTCGTTTCTGAAATAACATCCGCGGGAGGATCAGCCCGATTCTGGCATATGGATGTAACAGACGAGAACGCCATTGAGAAGACATTTTCTGATATCTATCAAAAATACAACTCGCTTCATATTCTGGTCAACAGCGCTGGAATTCCCGGGCCTCCTAAACTAACTCATGAAATAACCAGCGCCGAATGGGACAAAGTTCTGGACATCAACACCAAAGGTACTTTTTTGTGTGTAAAATACGCCGTTCCCTTCATGCTGAAATCCGGCGGGGGCAGTGTGATAAATATTTCGTCCATGCTGGGGTTAATGGGAGGCGACGATCCGGTATATCACGCTTCCAAGGGAGCTGTTCGACTTATGACAAAATCCGACGCGTTCAACTACGCCGGCAGCAATATCCGCTTTAATTCAGTCCATCCCGGCTATATTCTGACTCCCCTGTTCAGGGGATTCGGAGTAAAACACCCGGAAGGACCGGAGAAATTTTTCGCGGAAATGGCCGCTAAAATACCACAGGGCCGTTTGGGTACAGCCGAAGATGTGGCCAGCGGTATTCTTTACCTGGCCTCTGACGAATCAAGTTATGTAACCGGCATTGAACTAAGTATAGACGGAGGATACATGGTCAGGGGATAATCTCCGGAAACTAATTCCGTCAAGACCAGGTACACACCACCAATTATTAACCGGTATTGCACTCCCCGAAACATCTGTTTTCCAGACGGACCTGTTCCGGGGAGTTTTTGTTTTTAACGGAGTATCAGTGTTCACTCGCAGATAAACCGGTTTTCGCCCGGATTACTACAACAATACCGGAAATTTCACTTTGCATAAATGAAGGTGTATCATGATGTTAGTTGGTACGTACAGTTACAAAGTGTTTTTTGAATTCAAAAACAGATATTTTCAGACTTTTACCCTGCTGTTTTTTTAATATGCACGAGATGACTTTTAATCCGGAGAACGGTTAATTGGTATTATGTACTCTAGTGAGAAGGAGCAAGGTAGATTTATGGAAAAAGGCAAAAAGAAAGAGGTCAGAACAACCGCCTGGTCGCCAGGCTGCGGGTCGCACGGAGGGTGTGGCTTCAAGCTTGTAGTCCAGAACGGCCGGGTAGTCAGTGTGGAGGGAGATGAAAATCATCCCTGGAACCAGGGGAGGGTCTGTCCGAAAGGGCTGGCCCTGACACAATATTTGTATCATCCGGATCGTGTTCGTCACCCCCTGAAAAGGGTCGGAGAGAGAGGCGAGGGTAAATGGGAGCAGATTACCTGGGACGAGGCTTTCGATATCTGCGAAAAACGTTTTAAGGAAATCCGGGAAAAATATGGGGCTGAATCGGTTATTTTCGGCCAGGGAACCGGACGGGATATCGGAGGTCCTATTACATATCTATGTTTTGCCTATGGAAGCCCGAACTGGGTGCAGATAGGACTGGCCGGCCACTCCTGCTATACCCCCCGCCTGGGAGCAATGTTCGCCACCAACGGCGATTACAGCATGGCCGACTGCTCTCAATTTCTGGAGAAGCGTTATAACGATCCCCAGTGGCAGCGACCAAACGTAATTATCAACTGGGCTCAAAACCCGGTAAACGGCTGTTTCGACGGCTTCTTCGGTCACTGGATTATTGACTGTATGAAGCGAGGTTCCAGGTTGATCGTAATCGATCCCAGGGTAACCTGGTTGGCCAGCCGCGCGGATATTCACTTGCAAAACCGTCCCGGTACCGACGGGGCAATAGCCATGGGGATGCTGAATGTTATTATCAACGAAGGCCTTTATGATAAAGAGTTCGTGGATAAATGGTGTTATGGTTTCGACAAACTCAAGGAGAGAGTGCAGCAATATACTCCTGAAAAAATGGCTGCTGCAGCCTGGATAAAAACCGAGGACCTTATCAGGGCGGCACGTCTTTACGCCCAGAGCAAGCCTTCAGCCATTCACTGGGGAGTGCCCATCGATGGAAATCCCGAGGGGACTGTAGTGGCACAGGCTATCGCTCATCTCTGGTCTATTACAGGAAACGTCGATATTCCCGGAGGAAACGTTCTGGCCAAAGCCTCTTTCGGAGTCACTACCTATCCTTTCAGCTCCAAAGAAATCAGCGACCTTTATGGAGAAGACCTGGTCAGGAAAATGGAGCAAAAGAGAATCGGCTGCGACCGCTATCCAATGGTCAAAGGTTTTCGCGGTTGGGGACAGCCGGATGTACTACTGGAACAACTACAAACGGGAAAACCTTATAAGATCCACGGCGCCTGGATCCAGACATCCAACCCCATCGGGGGTCAGGCCGGCGATCCCAAAGCCCATCTGGAGGCCATGAAGGATCTTGATTTCATCGTGGTTGTCGATACTTTTCACAATCCCACCAGCGTTTCCCTGGCTGATATATTTCTGCCTGCTGCCGCACTGGGAGAGAAAGTGAGCTTCCGCAACTGGTGGTGGCCTTTAACAAGCATTGTTCCAGCCGTGGATGCGGGCGACTGCAAGTCAGACTGGGAGATCAACCTGGAAATGGCCAAACGTCTGGCTACCAAACCTGTTCCTTTCAATACGGTTAAAGATCTTATCAACGATAGACTTAAACCCGCCGGAATAACCTATGACGAACTGTCCGCACGGGGAAGCTGGTACTGTCCCAAAGAAGGTCCCAGTGTTCCCTACCACCGCTATGAGAAAGGGCTTTTAAGAGCGGACAATCAGCCCGGATTTAATACTCCCACCGGTAAAATAGAGCTCTATTCAACCCGCTACGAGGAATGGGAACTGGACCCTCTGCCCTATTTTGAAGAAGCCTCGGAGAGCCCGGTGTCCACTCCCGCACTCTGGGAGAAATATCCCCTGATCTTCGCCAGCGGACGCCGTGTTCCTGTTTACTTTCACTCCGAACACCGCATGATACCCTGGCTGAGGGAGATCGACCCCGATCCGGTTATCGAAATCCATCCCCAGACAGCCAAAGACCTGAATATTGCGGATGGAGAGTGGGTGATTGCGGAAAACAACCATGGAAGCGCTAAATTCAAAGCCAAGATAACTCCTACAGCCCATCCCAGGATTGTCTCGGTGGGGCATGGCTGGTGGCTTCCTGAGGCTGATCCCAAAGCACCCGGCCTTTTTGCCAATTGGGAACACAACTGCAATCAACTGGTTCCCATGGGAACACAAAGTAAATCCGGTTTCGGCGGAGGCGCTTACAAGACCAGTCTTTGCCGTTTAGTGAAAATAAAGGATTAAGGAAGGAATAGAGATGCCAAGAAAAGGTCTGATGATAGATTATGAATACTGCACCGGCTGCCATTCCTGTGAAGTGGCCTGCAAGCAGGAACATGATTACCCGGTGGGTAGGGGCGGAATCCATCTTAATGAAATCATCACCGAGTTGCCGGATAAAAAACTCCGCATCGACTATATTCCCTTCCCCACGGCTTACTGCGATTTGTGTGCATCCAGAGTGAGAAAGGGAGAACAGCCTGCCTGCGTAAAGCACTGCCAGGCTTCTACAATGTACTACGGCACAGTGGCTGAACTGGCTAAAATCATGGAGAAAAAGCCGCATGCCGTTCTCTTTACTCCCAAATAGATTCGTTTTTCTATATACGCGTCGCCGGGGGGACTGAGAACCAGTCCCCCCTGAATATTGTCAGCTAAAATAACAATTGAATTTACATTTTGAAAAAAAACCGTAACAACCGAATATTGACTGAGCTTTACAGAATTCTTTTCAACCACTATGGCCCGCAGCACTGGTGGCCGGGAGATGAACCGTTCGAGGTAATCGTCGGTGCAATATTGACCCAGTCCGCCGCCTGGACCAACGTGGAAAAAGCCATTATCGCCCTTAAAAAAGCTGGACAATTATCTCCCCGTTCGTTAAGGGATATTCCCTTGAATGACCTGGCACTGCTGATACGTCCTTCCGGTTATTATAACGCCAAGGCCATAAAGCTGAAGGCCTTTGCCCGGTGGTTCGGCGACAATCATCAGGACAGCCTGGAACGGCTCTTTTCAGACGAAACTCAAACCCTGCGTGATAAACTGCTGGGTATACACGGTATAGGCGAAGAGACTGCCGACTCTATTTTGCTCTATGCAGGGAATAAGCCCGTTTTTGTTATAGACGCCTATACGCGGCGGATTATAGACAGGCTGGGCTACTCTCCTGAAGGAAATAAATATGCCGACTACCAGGCACTATTCATGGAAAATCTATCGCCAGACGTTCGGATGTTTAACGAATATCACGCTCTCTTTGTAGCCCAGGGTAAAAATACCTGCCGGAAAAGACCTCTCTGCGGAAACTGCTGCCTGGCCGGCTTATGCCGCTCCAGGACTGATTGATAGACGTTTTTAGCGAATTTAGATATTATATACCTGAAGGTGAACAACATGACTGATCCGGTTATATATAAGAAAAAAAACAATATCGGGTATATCTCTCTTAACTGCCCTGAAAGCGGAAACAAAATCGATATGCCTTTGGCCCAGGAACTGGCCGGTGTGTGCCAGCAAATTAACCTGGACGGTGAAGTATACCTGGCTGTTCTCTGCGGATCGGCTGATGTCTTTAGCCTGGGAGGAGATTCAGCTATTCTCCCCCTTGTCAGTCCTGCCGGGATTATCGCCGGACTGAAATGCCCGGTTATCGCCGCTGTTAATGGAGATGCTCTTGGAATGGGACTTGAGCTTGCCCTGGCCTGCGATATACGCTACGCGTCCGATAGCGCCTCATTCGGCCTGCCCCAGGTAACGGAAGGCTGTATACCCATGGATGGTGGTACGCAGCGCCTGCCGCGTATCGTGGGCAGAGGCAAGGCCATGGAGATGCTGCTGACCGGCTGTGTTATTGATTCGGGTACCGCCCTTTCTATCGGACTGGTAAACCAGGTCGTCAAACGGCAGGACTTTTCAGCCTGGATAGAATCCACAGCCGGGAATATCGCGGTTAAAGCCCCTCTGGCTATGCGTTATGTCAAAGAGGCTGTTCATTCCGGCCTGGACCTGTCCATGGAACAGGGATTAAGGCTGGAAGCCGACCTCTATTTCCTGCTGCATACCACGGAAGACCGCACCGAGGGAATCAGGTCCTTTCTGGAGAAACGTTCGCCCCAATACAAGGCGAAATAGGACATTTTATTATATGTCAGATTTTGAAACAATAATATTCGATAAAAGCAATAGTATCGCCCGGATAACATTGAACCGTCCCAGTGCGCTGAATGCCTACAGCATAAAAATGCGGGACGAGCTTTTCGAGGTACTCGGCGCTGTCAATGAAGACCCTGAAGTGCATGTTGTCCTGATTAAAGGGGCCGGAGAAAAAGCCTTCTGTGCCGGCGCCGATCTGACTGAGTTTCTGACCGCTCCTCCCCCTGTTTTCGCACGCCGTGCCCGTTTTGACAGGGACATCTGGGTACGCTTTATCAATATTCAAAAACCATTCATAGCCGCTCTGCACGGCTATGTTCTTGGATCAGGCATCGAGATGTCGCTCTGCTGTGATATACGCCTGTGCGCCGAAGACGCCCGTTTTGGTCTACCCGAAGTCACCCTCGGTATAATACCGGCTGCGGGGGGAAGCCAGACCCTTCCCCGCATGATCGGTTCATCAGCAGCCCTTGACATACTTCTTACAGGTCGCTGGCTCAATGCGGAAGAAGCCCTGAAACTGAAACTGGTCAACCGGGTCATTCCTCGTCCCGCGCTGCTTCAACAAGCCGAAGAACTGGCTGAAAAACTCTCCAGGTTGAATCCGGATGCGGCATCCTGCGCCAAGCAGGCTATTACACGGGGACTGGAGATGAGCCTTGAAGACGGACTTAAACTTGAAAAAAGACTGGGCGACAGGCTTGTCGTTTGATTTATATAAAGTTCCTTCCGGTATATTGCAGGGATAGTCGTAATAGTTATATATTTGATTTTACGGCCTTTTTAAGCTAAAGTATTTATTTAGTACGTGTATCGTATCATGGTGTTATTTTCTTTTTCCTGTTAACCATACTACTTTGAGAATAATGTTTCAGGAGGAATATTGTGGATAAGGTTTTTCCTAGCGTCGAAGAAGCGATCGCCGATATTCCGGATGGTGCGACTATCGGTTTTACCGGCTTCTTTACCTGCGGCAACCCTGTGTATTTGACTAAAGCATTAGCTAAAAAAGGCAGCAAGAACCTGACGATCGTGGTGATGCAACTGGGAGTAGGAAACGAGGAAATCAATGAGCTTCTCCAGAACGGACAGGTTAAAAAGGCCGTTTGTAATTACCCCTTCTTCCGCTCATTCAGCCGTAGATCCCTTTTCGAGGAATTACTAAGGGCCGGAAATGTAGAATGCGAGTTATATCCCATGGGCACCTTCGCCGAAAAATTAAGGGCAGCCGGGGCTGGAATACCGGCTTTCTTCACTCCTACCGGTGTGGGTACACTCATTGCTGAAGGAAAAGAGTCCCGCGTTTTCGACGGGAAAGAATGCCTGATGGAAAAAGCTTTGCCGCTGGATTACGGGTTCGTCCATGCCTGGAAAGCGGACCATATAGGCAACGTGGTCTTCCGCAAGACAGCCAGGAATTACAATCCGGATGTCGCCAGGGCCGCGAAAATCACCATTGTTGAAGCGGAGAACATCGTCGAGACCGGCGAGCTCGATCCCGATTGTATTCACCTCCCCAACGTTTATGTGAACAGGGTGGTAAAGGTCGATCGCCCCGAGATTGAAGTTACCATTGAGAAGAGTTCGTAACCTTATTCAATATATTTGGGAGGAATTTAATGGCCAAGAAATTTCAAGGAATCGCACGCGAGTTAATCGCTCTAAGAATAGCCAACGATATACCAGATGGCGCATACGCTAACCTGGGTATCGGTATACCCACCCTGGTATCCAACTGGATCGAGGGACGCGACATTATACTGGAGTCAGAGATCGGTATGCTGAATACCGGTCCCCTGGCAGTTGATAATGAAATCGATCAGGACCTCATCAACGCCAGTTGCCAGCCTGTAACCGAGCTTACAGGCACCTGTTATTTTTGTAGTTCAGAGTCCTTCGCCATGATCCGTGGCGGATACATGGACTTTGCAGTCCTGGGTGCTCTTCAGGTTGCCGAAAACGGTGACTACGCCGGCTGGAATGTCCCCGCAGCCAACCGGGGCAAGCTGGGTAACATCGGAGGTTCTATGGACCTATCCGTAGGCGCAAAAAATCTCTTTATAGCCATGGAGCATGTAACCAATACCGGAGATCTCAAGGTCTTGAAAAAATGCTCTTATCCCATCACCGCCAAGGGTGTAGTCAAAAAGATCTTTACCGACCTGGCTGTAATGGAAGTTACCCCTGAGGGCCTTGTGTTGAAAGAGGTTGCTCCGGGTCTGACTGCCGAAGACGTACAGTCTGTAACCGAGCCGAAGCTTATCATTGACAAGAACCTCAAGGAAATCAGCCTGTAATCTACCGGAATAATAAATAGCTTCTTTACCGCCCTTCCATTTGAATAGAAGGGCGGTTTTTCATAACTTGCTTTCTTCCATATCCTGGTGTTTTAGACACATTCTTATTCTAACCCATTTAATAACTTCAGGACTAGCCCACTTCTCCGGTAATTATGTTTCAGCATCAATTACCATGTTAACTCTTAAAGCCCAAGAAAATCTATATGACTCATATGTCGGTCTTAAACATTTTTACCCTTAGGCAACCTAAAGAGTAAATCTTTTTCACCTGCCTTTATGGATGGCTTTTGCACTGCCAATTCTTTGATGAATTTTTCTGCAATCGATTTCATATCTGCAGAGGATCTCAAGCTATTTACGACTTTTCTCAATTCAAAGTCGCAGGTCAAGAATTCATCTGCCTCAGCAGCGATAGCAGCGCCATAGATAAGTGCATCTGGTAAATCTAACATGACATTCGCCATCACAATATTCGCTATTTCCATTACCTGTCTGTAATAATCAGGGCTTCGGCGCTCGAACACTTGATATTCCACCCCATAATTTCTCAAATAATCTTTGAATTCTCCATACTCTTTGGTAACAGCCTGATAATCAGCCAAATCCAAACTATACACGCAAAGTAATGCATTTTTCTTAATTCGGAGTCTATAAGGTATCCCTGCGTGGAGAAGATTATTATCTGCCTGCCCTTCAATAAGAAAATGTAAAAGCTCTAGCTCAGTGTAATTAGACACAAATACTTCAGAGCCTAGGGTAATATTACTCTTGAGATAATCAAATACTTTTTTCCCTTTTTCAAGGCCATCCATTTTCAATTGAGTTTTTTTCCAGCCGTGTTTCTCAAAAGTTGCAGGGTACAAGGTCAGTTCAATATTCGGATCTTCCTTTAATTCGATAAACACTCTAACAAAGTAACATAAGTGGATAATATAAGTGGAGTCAATGAATATTGTTTTTGACTCAGAAGCAATACCTGCATTACTTGCCACTGACAGCCTCCTCAGGGAAAAGTTCATCAAGTACTTTTTGGGCAACTTCGCTTGTTATTTGGGATCCTTCTCCCCTCGAAATAGCCTCAGAAAGAAGGAAAAAACCGAATTTGACAAGTAATCGTGGAATTAAGGAGCTTTTTTTCCTAAAAAGCGATACAATGTCATCCGGAAAGGGGGATAATTTGCCTTTATCCTCGTCATTCAATTTTGCTCTATCGAGCCACCACATTAACAACGATTTAGCTTCAAAATCCGAAAGGGGATTTAGCTTGACCTCCTCCGGAACTCTTTCCCATAATGCTGGGCTAAGCTGCCTGGTTGTATCGAGCCCTTCATCTGTCATACTTGCAACTATCCAGAGGTTCTCTTTCTCTGAAAGATCTATCAGTCTCTGAAGAGTGTCTAAATATTCGTGTCCCTCTCTTTTAGAAATACGGCGGCCTGCTGATACTTCTTCGAACTCGTCAATCAAAAAAGCAACTCCTTGGACGTTGTTTATTCTGATAAGAGCCCGTATTAAAGCACGGAAATATTCGGGTTCCTGCTTTTCAGCAACTAAGGAATCTTTTTTACCCTCCACAAAATCTCGGTAATCAAAGTATGGTTTAGAAGTGGTCTGCACAACAACAAGTGCTAATCTATACGCCACCTCCTCATCTTCTGTGAGTTTCAATTCATTGCGGATTATTCCCTGTAAATTGTTTAAAGCTTTTTCCTTTTCCATTTTAGGAGCGATGCTCTGAAGCCACTCACCAAATGTTAGATCAATTAACCTACGTTGACTTATTTTAGATAACTCCCATAGTCCTTTGGAGAATTCATATCTGCCAACTTTTCTCATTAACATATTGGCAAGGCTGTAGAAGTCTGCACCAGGATTGTCAAAAAAGTATGGAATTACATTGTACCTAACGAAATAATTCTCCAGATACCTCAGCACGTATGTCTTCCCGCTCCCGTAACGCCCTATCAGAGCCAAGGCTTTTGGACCCGTACTATCATGCAACTTCCCGAAGATATTTTCTAAATCCTTTTTCCATGACTCAGGAATCCATAGTCCTTCCCTTATATCAATACCTGCAGTTGCAGGAGGGAAGGGGTTGTATTTCAAACCAAATATTGACCATTCATTTTGTTTTAATTGCATATTTCTCCTTTAGCTCCTCAACTATTTCCCTACTCAACCTGATATGAGAAACATAACGTCCTTGAGTGTCTTTTATATATCCCTTTAGAAAGGCTGGGTCTCTTAGTACAAAAGAAGCTTTCATTGTTATGAAGCCAGTGGAAGTTGGAATAAAATCAACATATTGAGGAAATGTCCGTTGCAACTCCCTAAGCGCATTATGGAACTCCTTGGTGGATATACGCAAGCGGGTTGATAAAGATTTGGTGAGATCTGGGATACTCAAAGTCTCCCAAAGATGAACGAATTTCAATTCATCAAGCAATTTAATTAGTATTTGTGATACTCCAACGCTACCTTTACGTAATATTGGAAATATCCTCCTTCCCTCGGTATAGGTAAATATTTCATCTGTAATTCCTAAATCGAGTGACCACAAGCGGACTCCCCAAAAAATTGCTTGCAGCTCGTCATTTGTATTTAAAACTAAGCTTTTTGTCGTTAATGGATTTATTAGTTGCATCGTTCCGTGGTCAGGTGCTTGTGTAACGATAAAAGAAGCATTATTTCTGAAGTCTGCAGCATCTGAGAAAGCTTTCGATTCCAGCGAAAAAAGATTGAAAAAATAAGTCTGGCAATCAGGATTACGGATGATTATTTCAGCGAGCATTTCTTTCTCTTCATTTATAATCTCTTTGTGGCTCCCTAGCCTATTAAGTAACGTTATGAGCCTATCTGAATCATCGATGAAGTAATGTCGGTTTTTTATATTGACCATATTCAGATGTTCCATGATCTTTCTATAATGGTAAATAGTCGTAAGAGAAAACGCTTTTCCATTATCTCCCCGAAAGAATCCCATTTCTATTCCCAACGTACCTAAATCTTTAGCACGTAACTGACCATCATGTTCTTTTATTGAACGAAGAGCATTTAATAACTTCGTGAAATCAATATAACGCATCCAGAGACTTTTCCGGCCACTAACTATTTCTGCCATAATATCAAACTCTCACGAGACAACTCTTTTCCGTATTTCCCCATTTGCTGCGCACTATTACCTCTCAGTCTGGCCACCACGGTTTTGTTCCAAGTAAGTCCTGCTTGCTCTCCTATTTCTGCAGTAATTTCATCAACCGGTATCATCATTCCGCTGAAACGAACGTTACCTAAAACAAACGCAACTCCAGCCCCCTTTTTAGTTAACCGAGATATCTCTCGAAGCATTAGAAAAATGTCTTCAAAGTAACCGGCTATCATTTCTGGCACTCTAGGGTTGTTTACAAGCATACTCTTAATTTCGTCCATGATTTTTACTAACTTATCAGGCTGTTCGTACTTCTGTTTATCGATATTTTGTTGTTTTGCCTCAACATGAGACCTCAAACTCTTGTATCTCAAATCCTTCAATTCATGCTCATTCAAAAGGAAGGGTATCACCAACTCGAGTAAAAATATTCTTGTGTAGTCATGTCGATTAAGATAAGGTGGGGAAGTAACAACGGCGTCATATTGGTTTTCTCCTGGCAGATTGCGTGCATCAGCTTCTTTTGCTTTCCAAGTACCAAAATGGGGAGAGACTATCGATGGTGATTTCAAATCATTAATCATCTTGTTTATCCGGGCTTGAAAGAGAATATCGACATCATTTTGAGAAGATGTATTATTAGTTCTCCATCTCAACCATCCGCCTCCTTTAGCGGTCTTACTTAAATTTTCCAGGATAGCAATTAAACCGAGAAGGAAAAACTCACGATGCTCGGGGTTATCGACCCGAAGTATTGAGTCTCTAGTTTGAAGTATGCGTTCGAGAACCCGATTATCAAAAGCCCCCGAGAAAAAAGCCATCTCTGGCCATTTTTCTACGCGTTGATTCCGCAAACCATTGGAAAGAAGAGCTTTCCAATTCTTTTCCAGAGACTCAACATCGTAATCTCGCGTTTTAACATTTGTTATAAGAACTGAAAGGGGCAAGAGGTCATAACCTATGGCTGAAATTTTTCTTTCCCTACAAGATAATACCGTTGAACCTGCCCCTACACAAGGATCCAATACGATGGAACCAGGGCCTACCTTGAATTCATCTAAAACAAAGTGAACCAATTCCCGGGCATAGCTATGTGGATAAACGTACCAATCATGTATGGGAGTTTTTTTATTTAGACGTGCGGTTACTAACCAACGCAATGCTAGGTTTATCTCTGACGGCTCATAATCTTTATGTTTAGTAATTACATTCATACTTCATACTAGCATAATTGATGATATCATACTTTTTCTATTTTGTCTCGGGGATACTGCCAATAACCCATTTTGTTATTCTGGAGTTGTGGTATCCTCTGAGAGTTATTTTTGTTAAAGATAAATCCAATAAACTATACTACCTCACCTCGTACACATTCATCACCTCGTCCCCGTAATGGTTGATACTTTTCATAGCAATTTCGTCGGTAATTCCTTCGTCAGAAAATTTAAAATGCCGGGTGGGTTCTCTGTATGGTGAATTTATAACAGAATTTTCTATAATAACTTGCGGCATTATTCATTTTCCTTGATCATATTTAAGACTGTAAGATTAAATATATACATAATAATATACCAATATCTACAATCAATGTCCTTTATTTACGCCAATTATACACCCTTCGTCAATCGTCAACAATAGAAATAGATTCGGGGCTCGTAAAGCTGAGGAAAGGATGGAGATACACCTTCATCTAATGGTATGTCTCAGATATGAATAATCCGGGATACATTGCGCCACGGTTCCGGTCTTAGAGAGCCAGGCTTCCGGCGTTTTGAGAGCCACTATTCCGGATATAA
>JAFGOB010000117.1 GCA_016926695.1 Dehalococcoidales bacterium
TCACCTCCGGAAGGATGGTTCCCGCAGTTCCGGAACATTGGCTCTATACTAACCGGAACTGCGGCTCTCTCAGACCGGTGTAGACATCTGAGCAGACTCTGAATTTGAATTCACGTGTGGGTTGAAGAAAATATACTGGCAAACGTTTTCCTGTAAAGAAAATGCCGTTATGTTAGAATATTAGCGTATCTATTATCAAGTAGAGGTGACGTATGTCCAACCAAGAAACCCTTCTGGAGGAGGCGCTGAAACTGCCGCCGGTCGAGCGCGCTGAGTTGATTGAAAGACTGCTTTCAAGTTTTGAGTTTCGTTCCCGGAAAGAAATTGATGCTTTGTGGGCTGAAGAGGCGGAAGATCGGATTGATGCATTCGAGCGAGGTGAGATAGAAGAAATCCCCGCAGAACAGGTATTTGCTGAAATCGAGAAGAACAAGCATTTATGAGAATCGGATTTCTTAATCTTGCAAAAACCGACTTTACGGCAGCTGTCTTATAATATAATGAGCAAAGCGAGGGTTTAGGCTTTGAATTTGCAGCCGAGGTAAACCGTACACTGGAACGAATACTACAGTACCCAGAGGCCTGGCCAAAAATATCAAAACGTACTCGTCGCTGCCGGACCAACAGGTTTCCTTACGGATTGATCTACCAGGTTCGCGAGGATAGGATACTGATCGTAGCAATTATACACCTTAGTAGAAATCCGGAAACCTTGAAAAGGCGACTAGAAAAACTAGACAAATAGTTATTATATGGAACTCTCCTTTCTAGAACAGTGATTCAACGTATAAATTCAATGGATATTTCCACAATACACCGTAATAATATTTGAGATGAAAATTAAGGTAACGCAATGTAGTAAAACCCATAAAACCTATATTAGTTTCAGCCTAAATATTCTATGATCAGAGTCTTGTTGGTAGTATTGCAGGTGCCACTTTACTGGTTATAGTTATACTAATGTATTCAGTAGCTACGGGGCGGGTACCACTTTATGGAAATCTGGAAGAATGACAAAGTCACTAGACGAGATGTTCCCGGATAAGAAACTTAGGGATTTACCGCCGTCTGATTGGCGGCGCTGGATGTTGCTTGAAAGCCCAAGGGCAAAGGATATACGAGGGTGCGTGGCTAGGCTTTTAGCATTTGCAAAGAACCAAAAAGTATTGGACGCCGAAATGTTGTCCAGAATAACAAGCAAGGACAACGACCAATTTCTAAGTGCAATCCACGAGTTGGCTATAGGTGAGTTTTTAAGTTCTATTGGCGATATTAATTGGCGCCCACCCGGTCGTGATTCACGTATTGGCGAGTTTACATTGCTACCAAAAAACTACGAACCCATCTTTGTTGAGGTTAAAACGGTCTTTGAGTCAACAGAGGAACGAAAGCGATCTTTGAATTGGGGCACCATGCGGGAAGTAGTCCATCAAATTGCTTCCCCGTTCATGTTAAGTGTTGAGTTCACTAAGCTAGAGTGCAATGTTGTGGCTGGGCATTTTCGTCCTTGGGTCAAACGCCAAATAATTGATCTTAAAAAGGAACTAACAAAAGAAGGCCAACAAAAGGAAGTCATTTTTCAGGACAAATCTGATAACGGTGATAGTATTGAGGCCGTAGTACAATTCACGAAGATGTTTGACAATGACCTGCCTACTAGTTGCAGCCATAGCTCTGGAGGTTTTAGTGACCTGCACGAGCGTGTAATAGGGGTAATAGATGGGGCACTAAGCCAGTTGCCAGACAATCAGTCAACATTGGTGCTTGTTGCCAGTACAGAATGGGTAGGCTTGGACGAAAACTCAATGATAGCTGCTATGTTTAGTCTTCCGAAGGTTACTACCAGGTTTTATACAGAACCACCCACAGGCGAGCAGCAAAAAGACACTGATTCAAGCATTCATTATGAATTGCAGGGTATTGTCCAAAAGACGATACGTAAAAGGTTAAGCGCTGTGGGAGTATGGCATCACAAATGGACGCCCGAGCCATCAGGGCTACTTGATATTTACCATAACCCCCTCGGAGGAAGACAGATACCCTACAAGGTCTTCGAGCATCCGAAGATCTGCCAACTTATCCCCCAAAGCAAGGGTATTATGGAATGGGTGCCATCTCGTCCGGCTGAATAGACTGTTCTTCAAGATATACGGGGACAAAAAAATATCTAACATACTTGCAGGTAGAATCTGCTTTCGAAGCTCAAGGTACTACCTACTGTTATCCCGGCTCCACCAAATTTTCACCGATAACGAGCAGTTATTCTTAGCGTGTTTGATCTGCCCTATTCCACCAGACGAAGGTTGCGACCAACCCGGCGATACCTGTCAGCATCACTATGAGATAGCTGATAATGCTTGTTTGCCCGGAGGAAGTTTCAGTCTGGGTACCATGCAACGCCGGAATAGACCAGGGGAAATAGTCACCCCAGCCCATAACACCAAGTACTTGAGCCGCTAGCAGCAGACCTATCAGAACCCCGAGGGGGGATAAATAGCCGCGCCCGATATTGGCCGCCAGACACACGGGGGCGATAACCGCGATGGTAAGGCCGGCTATGGTCAGAAAATTACCAGCCGACCTGGAAGCAAGTTCCGCAGACCAGCCGGGGACATCCACGGCAAAGCCGACAGCAAATCCCAGAGCTAGTGCCCAAACTGAAAGCAGAACGCTCCATCCAGCTATCACGGTGAACTTGGCAGCCACGATCGACCATCTCGGGGAAGGCAAAGCCAGCAGGTCCTTCATAGTGCGATCGCTGTACTCCCGGCCAAACACCCAAACGGAAATAAAGCCGAACAATAGAAGTCCGATAATAGCGATTGTTTGGTTCAACATGGAAAAATAGGCGGACCAATCCGCAGTGCCGGCTACCAGTTGCGCTTTGGAACCAATAAGACCCAAACTGCGCGCACGTTCCGGGTCCTTGAGGATGATCATAAATAATCCCCCCACGAAGGGCATAATCGAGATAATCAGAGTGGTTATCCAGACTATCTTGGAACGCCGTACCTTCAGTAATTCAACCCAGAGAGCGGCGTTGTAGCTTTTCATTTTCGGTCTCCGTTTCCCCCGATTATACGCATGAAATGGGACTCCAGATCATCGTGCTGGATATGGAGCTGGGTGATACGGGCCCCGGCCCCCATGAGCAATGCAGCGATATCATCAGGGTGCGATACGGCGCGGTCGTCATTGATCTCAATAATGCCGTCTGGAGTACCCTCGATATTGAAACCGGCGGCGGTCAGCGTTTCACCGGCGGCGCCGTTGTCCCTGGTATCAATTACCAGCCTCGGGCGGAGCCGCTGTTCCAGGCTAACGGTATCAAGTTCCTCGATAAGATGTCCCTCGTGGATAATGCCAATACGGGTAGCCAGGCGGGCGACCTCATCCAGAATGTGGCTGGACATCAAGACGGTGGTGCCATATACACGGGACAGGTTACGCAGCATCTCCCGGATTTCCACGATGCCGGCGGGATCCAGGCCGTTAGCCGGTTCATCGAGGATGACCAGTTCAGGTTCATGGATTAGCGCCCGGGCCAGTCCCAGCCGCTGTGAATTGCCATGTGAGAGCGTACGGGCGCGGCGGTCGGCGTACGGGGTGACCGCCAGTTTGTCCATGATACGGTCTACGGCTAGAACGTCGGCAACACCATAGAGCCTTCGGGTTATTTCCAGGTTTTCACGCACGGTCAGATCCGGGTACGCAGACGGAACATCGACAAGATACCCGACCTTGGACCAGATATCAGAGTAACCGGCCTGCATCTTCTGGTCAAATAGTCTGACAAAACCGGATGACGGGCGAATCATACCCAACAGCATGCGGATAGTTGTCGTTTTACCGGCACCGTTGAGGCCGAGAAATCCGTAAATTTCTCCCTGGTTTATAGACAGGGACAGGTTATCAACGGCAAGGACATCACGAAAGCACTTTATCAGACCGTTAAGTTCTACAATTTTATTCATATTCACCCGCTACGCCACACTAAGGTAACCGGTCAGGCAATCCACCAGCATAGCCGTCACCCGGTTATACATATCTTTTCCCAGATCTTCTTGCTGCAGTGCGATGTGGTACACCGAAGCTATCATGTTTCCGGCCACCGTTACATCGATATCCGGACGAATAACTCCCTGCTCCTGCCAGCGGCTGATCATTTCCGCCATAAAGGAAATATCCTGGCGGTAATGTTCCTTAAAATGCTCGGAGGACATGTAACCGGCCATAGCCTCCATTTCTCCCGGGTTGAACACCAATTGCAGCAGGGGATCTTCTTCCAGGAGAAGAAAAGACTTTTGTAAAAAGAAACGCAGCCGTTCGATGGGTTCATGAATAGCTTCCAGCTTCATTATCATTTCCTGCTGGAGTCTGGCTTCTGACTCTTCATGGATGGCCATAAACAGGGCTTCTTTAGAATCAAAGAACTTATAAAATGAACCCTTGGCAATACCGGCGGCTTTAGCCAGTTCATCTACGCTGGTTTTCCTGATGCCGTACTTGATAAAGTACGCCCTGCCTTTTTGTATTAAGTTCCGCCTGATGCGGTCTTTATTCTCCGCTGAAAACGCTCTTCCCATGTAACAATAACCCTATGACTATAATAGTATATACAGTCATACTATGATATCTTTGGCAGATTGTCAATAGTTGGATGAAGATAATGCCCAGCAAAGATTATATGCGGAGGAGGGATGCTGTATTTTTACCAGGTTAAATGCGGAGCGGAAAATCCTGCCTGTTATAACCCCGGCTTCCCTTTACTGGACCCGAACCAGTATTTAGGAAACAATAGCAAAAGTGGTGGAAAAAGTACTACCTATTGATACCCCGGCTCCACTTAGCTTCAAAATCCACGGGCAGGGGTAACAATAGGTACTAACGATCAAATCCCAGGATAGAACTCGCTTCCCGGATAAATTCTTCAGCGGATTTGATTACCGCATCCGCTCCTTCTCTCGAAAAATCGGCTTCGTAATCTGCTGCTTCTCTTAAATTCATTGCATTTAGCAAATTACGAATATATCGAATATCGAGCAATTTCTCCTCAACAAATAAAGCCTTTAAGCCTACCGCAAGCGCATAGTGGCTCTTTTCCCGGTAGTTTCTGGAATACAATAAGGCTCTGGCAGCATGAAACATGGCATAATATCCCTGTATCGTAGACCATTTATAACGCTCAGTTTCGAAACCAATTGAAGCGTCATCAAGATCACTCTGGGCAACTGCTATCTCTTTCTTGACTAAGTCTTTTCCTCTGGGGAAAACGATTATTTTGCCACTCTCAAGGAATTTATTAAACTCAGGATTCATTAGAGCCACTTTCCCATAAAACAATACCTTTTTCAACCTCACCTAGAAATACCTGCTCAGACTCTCCAGATTTCAGGAGCTCAACCGGAGTTTTGATAATAGGCTGCATGTGTATCTCTTCATATCCCTTAGGAAATTGGAAATTTTCCATTACCCGGTTTACCTGCTCTCTTTTACCGGTAACAACAAAAACATCCATATCGCTTTTTGAATTATCTGTGCCTTGAGAGCAACTACCAAAAAGAATAATACGTTTTGTAGTATCTTTTAATTTCTCTACGAGAGGTTCCAGCAACAATAGATTAGTCAGCTTTTTGAACTCAAGTATGGCAGGGTTAGAGGAATCCACTGTATAAAACAGCATTCTCCACTCCTGTCTGCGTCTGACTACGCCAGCGGTAAATAGCTCGTTTAAAGCACGGTTGGCCGATCCGGAAGCTATTCCAATTCGTCTCACAATTTCTCTTTCATGAAATTCCTTATCCGAATACTTGGATAAAAATTGCAGGATTTTTTGGTTGACCGTAGAAACTAATATTTTACTTATCATATTGCGCTCCATATTATGAGCATTACGCTCATTATAATGAGCGCCAAGTATTGAGTCAACATAGACTACGGATGGCCTTCCAGGAAAAAGCTGCTTTCGAAGGTCACGGTACCTATTGATACCCCGGCTCCACCAAATCTTCTATTAGCCTCAAAAACCGGTAAGATGCTTTTCACCGATTAAAAATCAGCTTTAAATGTTAGTTCGAATCCCCTTTGGTCGGTTTTAAAAATTTCGCTTTTAGCACTTCATATATAAATTCTAACATTTAACCTCTGATTTAAATAAAGTTGTCAATAGGTAAATATAGAAAAAGTCAACTTAACCCATATAGTAATTCTCCTTTCTGGACAGACTTTGAATTCACGTGCAGGTAAATGCGACTTTCAAGTTGGTCACATCCTTTTTGACACTCATTCCTCTTCTAATTGATAAGTTCCATTTTGGCCTAAAGCCCCCTAAAGTCCGAATGTCCAGTGCAAATTTGATCCAGTGAAAACTTGTGTCACGTTACCAAAAGGAGGTAAAATAGATCAATAGTAGATGTATTATGGAGTAATTTTTATGCCTGTCAACGTATCGATTAAAAATGTACCGGACGGCCTAATAGAAGAATTGCGTAAAAGGGCAAAACGCCACCATCGATCGTTACACGGTGAGTTGATGGTTATTCTGGAAGAGGCAGTAGGCCCTGCTGCACTTACTCTAAATGAGGCGGAAGACCGACTTAGTTCCATGAAATTTGCAACAGGTGATGAATCTGTTGTCTGGATCAGGGAATTACGAAATGAACGTTAAAGTAATAGATGCTTCAATCATAGCTGCCTGGTGTTTTCGAGAAACCAGGGCTGCGGAAGCTTTCGCCATTCTTCGTGATTCTGAGCTGCATGCCCCTCCTTTATTGGCTTACGAATTAACCAGCATTGCCCGTAAAAAAGCTATTACTTATCCGGACAAGGTGGACCTGGTAGTACAAGCATTACGCACTGTCTTGGTTTTACCTGTCCATTGGGATGAAGTGGATCATACCGTGGCACTGAAGCTAGCTATTGAAACCGGACTTACAACTTACGACGCCAGTTACCTTTATGTGGCAAGACAAATAAATGCCGAGTTGGTAACATTTGATGAACAACTGGCAAAGGTAAGCCGAAACGCCCATTGAATTTTTAAATAAATCCAGTCCCACAAGACTATAGAGATCGGTTTTCTAACAGTCGCCCAGGCAATTTACACCAGCTTTCGAAAACCACGGTACCTATTGATACCCCGGCTCCACCAGGGGGACGATACCTGGAACTCCTCGATATTCCAACTCAGACTAGCCGGTTAAAGTCTTTTCAATAACCTTCCCTTGGGTTTCTCAAAAGAACGGCCGTAATAACCAGCTATGTAGTTTTTAAAAATGACTTTAAGATTACTATCCTTTATTGGATAGTACCACCTTCTCGGTAGTAAGAGAGCGGGGAAAAAATAAATCACGACACCCATGAAACTGTATTAACAGCAACTACGAGGTAACAACCGGTAGCGTTACTGGGGGCACGTCAGGGTCCTGAGCGGAGAGGAAAAAACCGAACTGGAGTAGACCCACACGCTTCAGCCTTTCTCTTGAATGAATCATCCGGTGTCGTGACCTCAGGTTTCCCTTTCCTGGGAGGAGCGACTGCCTGACGGCAGTATTTTCAGGGCGATCAGACTGACTAAAATATATAGCATGGCATTGCCAGCGAAGATATAACGCAGGCCTGTTGCCCGGGACAACAGTCTGCCGGTAAAAGGACCGATGCCGGAGCCCAGAGCACTGGCGCTGTGGAAAAGTCCGTAAGCTATACCCTGCATGGAAACGGGAACAGCCAGGCCTATCAGAGAATTGGAGGAAGTCATAATGCCGCCGTAGAGTAAACCGGTCAGTCCGAAGAAAATGATAAGCTGGGTGGAGGAAGAGGCCAGGATTGGCAGCAGGCACAATAGCCCGGTTCCCAGGCAGTACTGTCCGTGTGTGTATACCACCCTGGAGACGGCTGAAAATCAGGGAGGAAACCGTTATAACTGCCAGAGTCAGGGGCTCAGGATTTTCCGGCGCTGGTAGCTGCATTTCCGGAATGGCTCAGGCTGTTGATTGCCAGGGGAAGAACAGGAGTCATCATAGTCTCGCCGATCCCCAGGCAGCCTACCACAAATTAAACATTGGGCGCCAGGATAAAAAGCAATGCTACGATCACCCCTCCGAATTGGGGCCGCAGTACCATGGGCTTACGGCCCCAACGGTCCGCCACGATTCCCCATACCGGTAAAAAAATGAACATTGCCAGTCCTTCGCCGCCGGTGGTGATGCCGGACCATAAAGCGGCTTGCTCATTGCTGAACTTGCCCGCTTCCTGGATGTAGAGAGGCAGAAAGGGGTCATAAAGACCAAATGCCAGCAGGACGATAAATTCGGCGGCTGAGATGACGAATAAGTTTTTTTTCAGGATACCGGGGCTTTTCTTGATTGTGGCTGGTAGACCATTTCAGTATGACCTCAGGTTATTCTGTATTTACGCAGTCAGATGCCTGAATAATCCGGGATACATTGCGCCACGGTTCCGGTCTTAGAGAGCCAGGCTTCCGGCGTTTTGAGAGCCACTATTCCGGATATAA
>JAFGOB010000118.1 GCA_016926695.1 Dehalococcoidales bacterium
TACGAAATACATTTTGTGGAGATTGGGACTGATAGAGATCACGTACATTTTCTCGTACAATCAGTTCCGATGTTAACGGTAACACGTTTAATTTCCTAAACCGGACAAATTAAATTGAGCCTACGTGGGATTAATGGGATTTCTTTTATTTATTTCCGGTTTTTCCCGCTGGGGATCAGCAATATTACCGGCATAACCAGCAGCATAATGGCTGTCAGACCGATAAAAACGTAGCGAAAGCCCAGTGCGCTGTCTCCACTGCTCTGTACCACCAGGGCGGTAAGACCGACACAGATCGCTCCCCCTGTCTGCCGGAACATGCCCCTCACCCCGGTGATGGTGCCTATTCTTTCCGGCATCAGCTCGATGCAGGCGTTATTGGAGGCCGGGGCTATCATGCCCTGGCTGAGCCCTGCCAGCAGCAATGCGATGATTATGAGGGTGATTCCGCTGATCTGAAATCCCGCCAGGCTTACATTCGACGGTTCCCAGGCCAGGACGATCAGGGAAATGGAAGTCAGAATGGTGCCCAGGAAGATCGGCCAGCGGTATCCCCAGCGGACCAGGTTCAGGCTGACGACAACTGAGGCTATAACCATGGCAATGGAGCGCGGTGTGAGTATCAGGCCGCTATCCAGGGTTGACATATTATAGACTGAAACGGCGTAGAGGGGTATGAAACCGAATACCCCCAGGACCCCCATGCCGTAGAAGAAATTATACATGTTTGTGGCCATGAAATGCCTTTCTCTGAGCACCAGGAAATCGATGATGGGGTTCTCCACTTTACCCTGTCTCCGCAGAAAGATCAGCAAAATGACGATAGCTATGGTGAAGGAAAGGGCTACCGGCCACCAGGATATTCCGCCGCCGGTGCTGCTCATCAGGCTGATGCCTATCATAAGGGCGGAGATAAAAGCGGCCAGCATGCCTGCTCCCGACAGGTCCAGGCGGCCCCTTTCATGAGGGGGTGTCTTGCGCAGGAGTGGAATAGCGGCAATCAGTACGATCAGTCCAAGGGGAACTGACAACCAGAATGTAGAGCGCCAGCCGAATGACTCGGTAAGCCATCCACCCAGGTTGGGCCCCATGATTTGTCCCAGGGGGAAGATAGAGGAGAAGAAACCGATGGACTGCTGCCTGGTGTTAGGGAACTCTTCCGCTACTATTGAGGTAGCCGCCGGCAGGAATCCGCCTGCCCCGATGCCCTGTACCAGCCTGAAGAAAATCAACAGCTCTATACTGGGAGCCAGAGCGCTGGCCAGCGATCCCGCTGTGAAAAGGAGGGTGCAAAAAATAAATATGAATTTCCGGCCGTAAATATCACAGGCCTTGCCTGTCAGCGGCATTGCGACCGTGTTGGCGATCTGGGCTATGCTTAAAACCCAACTCGCCAGAACAAGGGAGGTATCGTAGTCGGCGATAATCTGGGGAAAAGCCACTGCTACAGCGGTACCGCTTATTGAAATAAACAGCAAAGAAAGGCCGGCCGCAGCATATACCAGAAAACGTCTCACAAGTATTTATCGTATACCCTGCTTTGATAATTTACAAACTCATAATTACCGTTTTCCAGCTTGCGCGTACTGTGGATAGGGTTTATACTGTCTCCAATGAAGCCTTCTCAAGTAGACCCGGAAGGCTTTGACAGGATAGATGAAATCAGGGAGCAATACTGAGAAAAGATGACGCTGGATATAGCCAGGATAGCCCCGGAAATCGAACTGATGGTTTCCAGAATAAAGTCAGGAAACAGGGAGCAGATCGAGCACCTGCATAATGCATTATCACGCATTAATGATAAAGACCTTGATCTTGAAAAGCTGAGAAGGAAAATTGAAAACAAAAAATATCCCTGGCCGGTAGCTGAGCTTTTCGAAGGACTGTCGCTCCGCCTGCCGGCGCCGGCGGCGCCCGCGGACTATACCGTGCTGGCCACGGACGGTTCGCATATCGCCATCGACCGCCATCAGGCGGCACGCTGTTTTTTGATCAATACGGGAACGGTCAGAATACAGTACGGCAGGAATTTTTCGGCTGACCTGGACAGCATTCCACAGCTCTATTCCGGCGAGGAAGACCTGTTGATCCGGGAGGACAGCAACAGGTACAGGCAGCAACAGATAGAAGGGGCCCTGCTGGATGCCCGCCGCTCGGTGGAGGAGGTCGGCAGGCTGGCGAAGATGGCGGCCGCTGAGGGGGGCAATGACACAGCCGCCGCTGAACGAGCGGACGCTGAAACAGCGGGCGCTGAACAGAGTGAAGGACCGGTGCTGGCCCTGCTGGACGGATCGCTGGTGCTTTTCGGCCTGGAATCCTATCCATCCTTTGTTCACGAGCACTTGCTTGACCGGGGGTTTTTAAAAGCCCTGGATGAGATAAAGAAGGTAAACGATTCAAGGCCTTTAAGCCTGGCCAGCTATATCAGTCTGCCGGGAAGCTCAGATGTCGCCAATATCCTGAGGCTGGCTGTCTGCCCGCAGGAGAATCCGGACTGCGAACGGACCTGCTCGGAGGGCAGCGCGGCCTGCGATATCGTGTCGGGGATCAATGATCGCATGCTTTTCGCTGAGTTCCTGGCCGCCGGCGAGCGCTCCGCCTTGTTTAAAAATCCGTCCGCGGTCCTCAAGCATTACGGCAGGCACCAGGTCTATTTTTTCTATCTGAGGGGAGAAGAAGAAATTGCACGCGTGGAGGTGCCCGAGTGGGTAGCCATGAACAGGCATTTGCTGGACCTGGCCCATGCCCTGGTGCTGGACCAGTGCAGGCGCGGACAGGGATATCCCGTAGCACTAAGCGAGGCTCATGAAAAGGCCGTGATAACCGGGGCGGACAGGCAGGAGTTCTGGGACCTGGTGGAGGAGTCCATGGTGGGGGAAAGGATACCGGTAAATACATCGATTAAAAGCCGGAGCAAAAGAACAAGGTGGATATGATATCCGGCTGGATTTTCAATAAGGAGGATGTAACATTGGGAACAAAAGGCAGGCATAACGTTAAAAAACCCAAGGCCAGCGATGCTCAAAAGGCTGACAAGTCAGCTAAAAAAGACGCAAAGAAGAAATAAATATCCGCCGCGTGGCGGATCAGAAAAAACACGGCCGGCTGTTAAACTTCAGATCAAAATGTTGATCTGATAAAAGCCGCTGTATATACATGGCCGATCTCCTCCGGGGTTCCGGCACAGGAATCTCTCCGCGTGACAGCCGAGGAGCGATAAAACATGGCCTTACAGCGAAATTACAGCTTTTTTCAGGGGCCAGGGTAAGCGAAATAGAGGACCGGCGGACCCATGGGAAGTCAACTTGAGGATGCAGCATGACAGAAGAAAACAGGGCAGGCGAGGTTATCGATGCCTGTACGACCAATTTTACGGCCCAGTGCTATGAGCTATATAACTCGCCTCCTTTAGGCGGGCTGGTGAAGACGCAGGAAAAAGACATCCAGCTTTTCGGGGTAGTTTATAAGGTACTAACAGCGGGAATCGAACCGGGCAGGAAGCCTATTGCGCGGGGCAAAGATGATTTAAGCGAGGATGAAATATACCGCACTAATCCACAGTTGCTGAAGCTCTTAAAAAGTGAATTCAGCGTTCTGGTAACAGGTTATAAAAAGGACGGTCGATTCTTCCATTATTTGGCCCCGCGTCCGGCGCATATTCACAGCCCGGTATTCGGCTGTGTCCCGGAGGAGATAAAGGGATTTTCGAAATCAATGGATTTCCTGGACATTATACTCAAGTCCAGGCTGGAAATACCGGTCGAACAACTGGTGGGAGCGGTACTCAGGCAGATGGCACTGGTTTACGGGGCTGAAAAGCATACTTTCCTGGTTAACGCCGGCAAGGAGCTGGCTGCCCTGTTAAGCTCGGATTACACACAGTTGAAAGCTATTCTGAAAGGATTGAGAAATGATGCAGTCGGGTGAGGACAGCCTTTTATCCGGACAGAGGCTTGGGGTAGTGGTATCCGGTTCGCTGACTCATGGGATCGACGTCAGACTGGACGGTTCTGTGCCCGTGGAAGATATGGCCGTGGGACGCTATGTGACGCTGAGGGGGCAGAAACGCCGCTTTTTTGGTATGATCACCGATGTCACCCTGGGAGTGGCGGATGAGCAGATAAATGCCACCCCGGGCGATTCTTCGGACCCCTTTCTGGCTGAGGTCCTGGCGGGTACCAGCACCTTTGCCACTCTGCATGTCCTGCCCATGCTGACTATCGGCGGCACGGTGGCGGGCCTGGATGACGGTCCACAGCCTGTTAAGACCGTACCCAGTCATTTTTCCCCTGTCTATGTTTCTTCGCAGGCTGATGTGGAGACCGTTTTCGGTCAGGAGGATGAAAAGAAGTTCTTTGTCGGCACTCCGCTGGATATGGAAACAAAGATCTGTCTTGACCTGGCCGAACTGGTCAAACGCTCCAATGGGATTTTCGGAAAAAGCGGTACCGGCAAGACCTTCCTTACCCGCATGCTCTTGATCGGTATGCTGCAAAAAAGTACCGCCGTCAACCTGGTCTTTGATATGCATAACGAGTATGGCTGGGAGGGGCGCAGCGAGAGCGGATACAAGGTTAAGGCCCTGAAACAGCTCTTTCCCGATAGGGTCGCGGTCTTTACGCTGGATGAAGAGAGTTCAAGGCGCCGTAAAGTAAGCACGGACGCCGTAGTCCGTCTGGGTTATGATGAGATTGAACCGGAAGACATCGTTCTTTTAAGGCAGACCCTGAATCTGACCGAGCCTGCCGTACAGGCCGCTTACCAGCTTGCCCGCCGTTTCGGCGATAGAAAATGGATCGAGACCTCGCTTTCCATGGGGAATGACGAAGGCACGCGTGATCTGCTGGAAAGCCTGCATATTCATGAAGCCACCTTCGGTAACCTGAGGAGAGGGCTTGAGGCTATCAAACGCCTGCCCTTTTTGTCCTCCACGGCCCGTGAAAACCCGGTAGAACGCATCCTGAAATACCTGGACAGCGGTATGAACGTGGTGCTGGAGTTCGGGCGCTATACCGATCTGACGGCTTATATACTGGTAGCCAATCTTTTGAGCCGGCGCATCTACAACCAGTACCGGGACAGGACTGAGAAGGCCCTGGGTGAAGAGGGCAGACCGCCCCGGCCCCTGGTGATTACCATCGAGGAGGCCCATAAGTTCCTCAATCATGAAACGGCCAATCAGACCATTTTCGGCACCATTGCCCGCGAGATGAGAAAATACAACGTTACCCTGCTGGTGATCGATCAGCGCCCCAGCGGCATAGACGAGGAGGTCATGTCGCAGATCGGTACCAAAATTACCTGCCTGCTGGACAATGAAAAGGATATAGATGCCGTACTAACCGGCGTGTCCGGTAAAAATGAGTTGAGATCGGTACTGGCCCGGCTGGAGCCCAAGCAGCAGGTACTGATATTCGGCCATGCCGTGCCCATGCCGGTGGTGGTGCGTACCCGCGAATACGGCTCCGCCGAGTCCTATAGAGACCTTGGATGGGGGAGGGGCGGGGATATCGCCGAGCAGGCCGCCAGAGATATCAAGGACCTCTTCGGATAGGGGGTGGAAGACGGGAGATGGATTTTGCTGAAATACAAGCGGCTTTTATTATTTGAGAATTTGCCAGAATCCTGGCTTTCTAAATCCCCCTTGAATCCACCTTTTTCTAAGGGGAAGACGAGTGAGGTGAGAAAGGAAACGACAGATTGATGAGAACAGTGCTTTCGAAGAAGGACATACGTGCTTTAATGGCGGCAAGCCCCCCTCTAATCGAGGCTTATATGAAACTCGAAGAGCAGTTGCAGCCCAATGGGTTCGATCTAACGCTCGGTGAGGCGGCTTCCCTTCAGTCAGCGGGCACAATAGGCCTTTCCAATGAGCATAGGGTAATATCAGAAGTAGCTCCATTGGAATACGGCAGTGACGGATTCCTGGAGCTTGAACCTGGCCCATACGCCATTACTTTCAACGAAATTGTCCATTTACCCGGGAATATCATGGCGCTGGGATTTCCCCGCTCCAGCTTGCTGCGCTGCGGAGTCACCATTTATAACGCTGTCTGGGATGCCGGCTATTCAGGGCGTTCAAGGGCGCTTCTGGTGGTGTATAACAGCCGTGGGTTCCGTGTTCAGCGGAATGCACGCGTAGACCAGTTAGTTTTTTATGAGCTGGCCGAAGAGACCGAGGGATATAACGGCATCTACCAGGGAGAAAACATAGCGGATAAATACGGAAGATAGGAGGAATTTAATCACCCTCATCCTGACCTTCTCCCATCGAGGGAGAAGGGAGGGGAGAGAAGGTTGACCTTCCGACTCCATTTCTAGCAATGTCATAAGTAAGGAAGTAAAAGGCTAATACTACCTTGTAAAAGGTCTTATGCCATGCCTGCGGCTCGAAAATGTAAATTCTCTCTCTTTACACTGCCAGGCTAAGGGCTCCCGGAAGCAGGCTGAGAGAGACCGGTCCTTCGCCCAGGAACTCACCGTCGGCTTGCAGAAGGAATTTTTGATTCGACTCGATAGTGATGCCGTCAGCCCTTTCCAGCCGGACCTTGGGATGTGTCAGGTGCGTTCCTTTGTAGACGCGGGAGATGTTCTTTAAGAGATCGACCTTGCTGAAGTCGTTAATGATGACGATATCGAATAGCCGGTCGTCCAGTTTGGCTTCCGGGGCAATCCGCATTCCGCCGCCGAAGTACCCGCCGTTGGCGATGACCATGCTTAACACCCTGGCTTTTTCAAGCGGTCCGGTCCCTATACGGAAGGATACCTGTTTGTTGCGGTAGCCTGTGAACGAGCGGACCAGGCCTATCAGGTAGGGTATGGTACCACCGAAATACTTGGGAAGCTTTTCCGTGGCTTCTGTTACCGCAGCGTCTATGCCGATACCGGCTGAGTTAACGAAGTAGCGCTGTGCACGCTGCCCTTTGTGGGTATATTCCACCGATCCCACGTCGATAACCATCCTGCGGTTGCTGGTAAGCGAGTTGCAGGCCTGGGAATAATTATGAGGGATACCGATGGAGCGTGAAAGGTCGCTGCCGGTGCCGGTACAGACCATTCCCAGAACGGTTTGTGAAGCGTTGGGTGTTTGCAGGATGCCATTGGCTACCTCGTGGACTGTCCCATCTCCACCTACTGCAATAAAGTTACGATAGCCGTCGCTGGCGGCGGCTTTAGCCAGTTCGATCCCGTGGCCTCTGCCCTCGGTAAACTGAAAATCGAATGACAGACCAATTCTTTTCAGGCAACTTTTAATGCCGGGCCATTTTCGCTGCGTAGAGTTGGCACCGGCGGCCGGATTGACTATGACCTTGGTATAAGATTTGTCCATTTCACTTTCATCCTGTGAAATCAGAGGGGTGCAGGTTTTTCCTCCATTTTAAAGTACATATACAGAGTACGGCTTTTTTGCAATGTAACATGATACATGGTTCAGTCCAAAAAACCGATGGTAGAGGGGGGCTTTTCTTTGAGCTCGAATTGTATTCCAGCGTCTTTAAACAGCATCAGAAATTCGTCGTCGCTGTACCTGCCGAAGCTGACATAACGGCTTATCCGGGCATTAACCAGCATCTTGGCGCACAAAACACAGGGTGTATGCGTGCAGTATATAGTGCTGCCTTTGATGCTGATGCCGTGAAGAGCGGCCTGGATGATGACGTTTTGTTCGGCATGGACTGCCCGGCACACCTCGGCTCTTTTTCCTGAAGGGATATTTTGTTCGTTACGCAGGCATCCCAGGTGAAGACAGTCGTTCAAACCAGCGGGTGCGCCGTTGTATCCGGTTGATAGTATATGCTTGTCGCGTACGGCCACGGCCCCCATATGATGCCGCAGACAGGTGGCCCGCTCGGCTACCACGGAGGCGATTTTCAGAAAATATTCATCGATATTGGGGCGGGTGTTTTCCGGTACACAAGATCTTGAAACGGTCAAATTTTCCCCAGCCGTGCGATAATTATTTCGGTCTGAAGTCTCAGATAGTCCATTTGAAGCTCATTTATAATAGTGTAGTTGGCCATAGCGATAGGGCCGCCTTTATTGAGATTCTCAATCTCGGATATATCACGCCTGGTTGCTTCTTCCATGGTCAGGGGGCGTACCGTCCTTTTGGTAAGCCGGGAATAGCGCATCTGCGGCGAAGAAAAGATGGCGACAACAAAGAACCTGTCCCCATAGTGGGACTTGAAAGAAAGGTACTCTTCCCAGGAATACAGCCCATCGGCCACAACGTCAGCTTTTTCCAGCGCGGCATCGATGCGGGGACGGACCAGAACAGCATAAGCCGCCATGCCCATCTCTTTTCTCAGTAACTCACGGCAATAGCGTTCACTGTTTTCTCCAGGTTCCAGCCCTCTTTTTTTTATCTCGTCGTCGGTTATATCGCCGAACCTGACCCTGATAAAGCCCTTTTCCTCAAAGAAGCCGGCTGCCTCGGATTTCCCGCTGCCGGGCATACCGACAATGGCTACAACTTTTCTCATCATAATTCTAATTCATTATAGGCAAATTCACGGTAATTGGCAATAATGAAGAGATTGAAAGCCGGCCGGCTGTTCTTCAGACCAGGTTAAAACCGTTCCGGGGTACAACATTAAAACCTGCTTATGCAGGGTGAAGGCGAAAGTATGGGATCCTATACTGAATAATAGCGAGACCGATAATAAGTATGACGGAGGGTGTCTATGGATACCAGGAATTTTGAAGTAAGCGGTTTTAAGGGTGTGATGATCAGATTTGCCATGGAGGCTGAGATCATCCGGGGTGATAACTACAGTGTATCGGTATCCGGCAATGAAACTCTGATCGATAACATAGAGGTTTTCGTGGAAGATAACAGGCTGGTGCTGGGGTATAACCTCAACCTTATCAGCCTTTTCGCGGCCCCCTTTAACAGGGCTAAAGCCAGGATAACCATGCCGGTGCTTAATGAGCTGAAAATCGTCGGGGCTGCGCGCTGTAGTCTTCAGGGCTTTAACTCCCGGGAAGATTTCATCCTTAACCTGGCAGGGGCCGGTAAAATTGAGATTAATGACATGACAGCGGGTAATGTCAGATGGAGCCTGTCCGGGGCCAGCAGCGTCAGCGGACAAGTGGCAGCCGGTGGTAATATGGATATAAAAATCAGCGGCGCCAGCAGGGTCAAACTGGCGGGTTCCGCCGGTAACCTTGACCTGGAAGCTTCAGGCGCCAGCCATTTTGAGATGGATGACTTTCCCGTTGGAAACGCGCGGATCAGACTGATCGGCGCCAGCCGGGGTGTGGTGAAGCTGGACGGCAGGCTGGATGTTGTCCTGGAGGGGGCATCCAACCTGGAATACTCCGGCCGGGCCGTCATCGGCGATGTTAAGGTGACGGGTGCTTCATCGATTAAAAAACAGTAAAGATGTGAAACAGATTTATTTGTTATCCAACAGGAACGGGATAATCTCTCCTGACAGGTTGATCAGTACATGGCCTTTTTCAGGAAATAACCTGTGGTTAAGAGAAGGGACCAGCCGTTTCAGCCTGGCAGCTACCCTTGCCGTATTCTGGATGGGGTCCTTGCTGCCGGTGATCAGCATCACAGGCATGGTCAATCGCCTCAGTTCCCGGTCGGTATACATATGCATCGGACCGATCCGCGGCCGGTAATAAGTCATGATGACATCCAGATAGCGTACAGCTTCCGGATGAAGGCTGTCCTCTCCTGAGGCAAGACGGTTGATGGCTTCCGCTCCCCGCCTTCCCAAAAGCAAATTCAGTACGGCGCGCAGGTAGAAAGAAGTCTTTACCGGGATAACCCCGGCCGGGGTCAGCAAGACCAGCTTTTCGACATGTTCCGGACGGCTGATGGCGTATTTCAAGGCTGTCCAGCCTCCCTGGGAAAGCCCCACCAGTATTACCTTGCGTATTTTAAGGCTGTCCAGCAGGTCCTGCATCCACTCGGCATAGGCCTGGGTGTGCCAGGACGGGCGGTTCTGGGTGCTTCTGCCCGGCTCACCGGGAAGGTCCACGGCATAGACCCGGAAATGGCGGCTGTATTCGACGACATCGCCTATCCATGACAGAACGTTGGAGGAAGCGCCGTGGAGTAGTACCAGCGGCGGGGCGGACCTGCTGCCGCTGGCGAGAATAAAAGTGTCTCCATGCCTGGTAGGAACAGTAATCCGGTCGCTGGGTACGGGCCAGTTCGCCAGTATTTTATCGTAATAAGCCATGATTTCCTGTTCTCCGGCTTGAGATTTATAGATAGATCGAGTTGTCATGATGTTCCTCCCGTTTACTGTATAAAATATTTATTGTTGAGCAATTCCTTCGCGCAGCTCCCGTACCCAGGCAAGCTCCGCGGCATAAGACCGCAAAAAGTTCTCAGAGACCATTTCCCAGATATACCTTTCCGTCGCAGTCCTGGCGGGATTGAGTTCCTCTCCTCTTCGCCTCTTTTCATTTAACATAAGCAAGTGCATGTTTACTTCATATTCATATTTCTCCAGCAGGCTGTCCAGTTCAGACTTATCAAGCCGGGAGGCCCAGGCCAACTGGACAAGGAAGGTCTTCTTGAACAGGGGAGGGGCCGGAGAGGTGCGTATCCATTTATTTAGCTCAGACCGGCCTTCGTCGGTTAGTTGATATACCTTCCTGGAGGGCAGATGTTCCTGGTGCTGCACGTCCAGGGTAACCAGACCGTTGCGGTGCATCTGTACAAGAGTTGTATATATCTGGTTGTTGTTGCCGGACCAGTAAAAAGCCGTGGATGCCGACATCATCTTTTTCAGGTCATAACCGGTGAAAGGACGCCAGCTTAAAAAACCAAGGATGGCATACATAATTTCCATAGCCTGTTACCTCAATTCAAATTTTCCAGATTGGAACAGGGAATCATTATATATATCATAACTAACATATGTTAAAAGTAACATATGTAAAAATAATTGTCAAGAGGATGCTTTAAAAAAGAAATGATACCCTTCAGGTACGCAGGAAGACGGGTGTCAGAATAACGAAATTGGCGATGTGGAACAGAAAGAACGCGATAACGCCTGCTATTATGGGAATCCTGACCCTTAACAGGCGGGAAGACGCCCATTCAAGAGCCTCATTCAGACCCAGGCCGAGCCCCAGACAGAGCGCTCCAATGGTCGGGTAGAAGTAGAAAACAAAACTTACCCGGTCGGTGGCTATGCTGATAGGTATCCAGATAAGGAACATACCCAGGAACCAGGCGAAACCGAACAGACCGGCATCATTCCTTTTGGCTGCCCGGTATAACATGTACAGGACGACCGGGATTATGGCAATCCATATGGAAAGGCTGATTGCCCCGGTATATTGAGGGGAATACCAGAAAGCCATGGGCTCGTAGTTCAGCATCCACTCCCACGGACGGCTCAGGGCGGGATGGTCGACATTGGAAAACTTAAGGCTTCCGCTGAGGGAAAGCATTTCCTGTACCCTGGCGAGGGGATTTTGGAAGGTGCGGCTGATGCAGAAATCGAATAGCGCCATCCAGCCCAGGAAAGAAAGCGGGGCTAGAATAACGGTCAGGATGAATCCAAGAGTACGCTTCTGTCGGGAAAACAGCCAGTGGATAAAAATGGTCGGGGTGGCTGTAGCAGCGAAGAGCTTGGCCACAGCAGCCAGCCCGATAAAAAAGCCTGACAGGATGTATTGACGGTAAAGGTAGAGTAGAAAAAAGGCCAGCGTCAGGGTAACGAAAAACACGTCCAGCATGGCGATACTGGCATGGAGAAAGGTAAAATTCTCGAAGGCCAGCAATAAAGTAGCGAAATTTACGGCGCGGCGGGACATACCCAGCCTCCGGCAGATAAAAAAGAAAAGGATAATACCGATAGTACCCATGATGATCGAGGGTACGCGCCAGCCCCAGGGATTATCACCAAAGGCCAGTATGCCACCTACTATAAACAGTTTGCTCAGGGGGGGATGTTCCGGACGCATATCATGATGATCATGAATAATGCTGTATGCGTCCCCGTTTACCGGTTCATGTTCTTCGCCAAAAAAACCGGCGTAATGCGCTTCATCCAGGATGGGGTCTTTAACATTGTCAATAATGCTGAAATGCATTGCCAGTGTGGCAACAACCATCAGGGATAACCACAGGTATTCCCATTGAAAAATACGTTTGAGTATCTTCTTCACTTCCAGGTCCAGAGAGTGCTGAATAGAAAGTTCCATATAAAGGCGATCAGTATGCCGATGAAATCGGCCAGGTATATATTAAGACCTACGCTGAATAAAAGTGCAGCCACAGCATAGTTGATAACAGCGCCTGAAAGACTGACCATGTTATATTTCAAGAGCCGGGCAAAAAAGGAACCGGTTTTACCTGTTCTCCGGTCGGAAAAGGTAAAAAAATCATTCAGTAAGAAATTGGTAATAATGGAGACTTCGATTCCGGGGACCAGCGCTACGTACTTGCTCCAGGATGTGGTGGCGGTAACCAGTCTCAGGATACCGATGTTAACCGCTGTGCCGCTCAGGCCGACAGCCAGGAATTTTAGAATTCTGACCAGTTCTCCCTTCCGCCGCATCAGGCTGAGTATATGCTGGAGGTAATCAAGCTGCTGCCTGGCTTTCATTTTACTGCGCCCGCTGCTGCGGTCTTCAAATATAAAAGGGACTTCGACTACATTCTGAAACTTACCCATGACCAGCATTTCAAGCAATATTTTATAGCCAGTGGGTTTGAACTCCACTCCTTCAACCTTCTCGCGTTTGAACATGAAAAAACCCGACATGGGGTCTTTGACCTTCCTGATGGACGGCAGGAAAACGTGGGCAATAGTTGAAGCGCCTTTGGAGATGATGCGGCGAAGCAATCCCCAGTTTGGCACGCCTCCTCCCGGAACATAGCGGCTGGCTACTGCCATATCTGCCCCGTTATCCAGGGCTTTAAGCAGGGCGGCATTTATTTCAGGAGGGTGCTGAAGGTCGGCGTCCATAACTCCAATGATATTGCCCCTGGCATACTTAAAACCATGTAATACCGCCGTGGCCAGTCCTTTTTCTCTTTTACGTACCAGCACTTTGATGGGGTATTTGTCTGCCAGACCAGCCGCTACCTCAACCGTCCTGTCCTTGCTGTTATCATCTACCAGCAATATTTCGTAGTCCCTTCCGGCAAGAGTACGGCTCAACCTTTCTGTCAATGGAATTATGTTGTCCTGTTCATTATACGTGGGAATAACAATGGATAACATGTTTTCGATATTAGCCGGGACAGCCTCCGGGTCCAGTTTTGTATCCATTGAGCGGAAGTTCCTCCCTGTAATGAGATTGGCTAATTTGAATTCTACCACATTCTATGATTGGATTTCACGCCTCTTGATCGCGATGAGGACCGGCTAAGGCTGAGAGGAGGTATCTTTTTATCCGTGTCAGGATATTCGAGGCCGGGATAGCAAAACAATGCGATAAAGGTACTGATTCTGGTATACTGAGGACATGTCTTTCTCAGAATTCCTTTCGATTTTCCTCATCGGTCTGGGTCTCTCCGCTGATTGTTTCGCAGTCGCCCTGGGCGGCTGTATGAACATGCCGAAACTGCGCTATATCCAGGTTTTCCGTACTGCTCTGGCTTTCGGTTTTGCCCAGGGCCTGATGCCTTTTCTCGGATGGCTAATAGGCAGGACGGTGATTGACTACGTGGCTGCTTTCGATCACTGGCTGGCCTTCGGTTTGCTGGGGTTGATCGGCGGCAGGATGATATGGGAGGTTTTTCAGAAGAAGGATGAATCCTCTAAAAACTCCGATATCAGTTGCGGACTGCTTCTGTTTACGCTGGCGTTTGCTACCAGTATCGATGCACTGGCCGTAGGACTGAGTTTTGCCTTCCTGAAAATCAACATCCTTTATGCCAGCTTGATCATTGGTGCGGTGACTTTCCTGGTAACTCACCTGGGGTTCTACATGGGAAGAAAGGCCGGAGCATTACTGGGACGCAATGCCAGGCTGATCGGCGGAATAATACTGATAGGCATAGGATTAAGGATTCTTATCAGTCACCTCCTGGAGGGATAAGGGAAAAGGGCATTATTATAAGGTTTTTATCTTTACACAATTATTTTCCTGTAAGTTCCCGGTGGGCTTTTTTAAGCTCTTGCGGGATATTGATCTTCTGCGGACATACCTCCACGCATTTACCGCATTCTATACAGTTATCAGCCCGCTGTTCCGGTTTAAGACCGAAAGGACTTTGGTATCGAAAGCGGGCTATCTGGGGAGCGCTGTAAACAGTCATCTCGTTATAAAGCTCGAAGATACCGGGGATATCAACGCCGTTAGGGCAGGGAGAACAGTACCGGCACCCGGTGCAGGGAACAGGATGAAGGGTTTTGTAGGCCTCCCTGACACGGTCGTAAAGCGATAGCTCCCCGGCGGTGAGAAGGCCGCTCCCGGACTGCTCTGCACTGGCCACATTTTCCACCACCTGCTGCATATTGCTCATACCGCTGAGCGCCACTGAAATTTCCGGCTGGTTCCAGACCCATTGAAGGCCCCAGTCAGCCAGGCTGCGCTGGCTGGATGCCATCTGCCAGATTTTGGCCACTTTTTCCGGCGGATTCCTGGAGATCATTCCGCCCCTGAGCGGCTCCATGACCACGATAGCCAGGTTTTTAGAGGCAGCGTATTCAACACCCTTTCTTCCGGCCTGGTAATTTACATCCATATAGTTGTACTGCACCTGGCAGAAAGTCCACTTGTCGCAGGCATCCACTATTTCTTTAAACAGCGCAAACTCATCATGGAACGAAAAACCCAGATAAGAAAACTTGCCGGCGTCCATCTGTTTTTCGGCCCAGCGGAGGAGTCCCCAGTCACATACTTTTTGCCATGCCGCTTTGTTAAGCCCGTGGAAAAGATAAAAATCGATTTTCGGTATTTGAAGCCGTTCGAGCTGTTCATTGATAATACGGTCTGCTTCATCAGCCTTTTGCAGCATATTGACCGGCAGTTTGGTGGCCACTTTTACTTTGTCCCTGTAGCCGTCCTTGAGCACCCTGCCAAGGATTTTTTCGCTGTTGCCCATATGGTACATATAGGCTGTATCCAGATAGTTAACTCCATGGTCGATGGCATAGCGCATGATGCGTATGGCTTCAGGCTCATCCACGGGTGAAGACATATCCGTACCTTTGGAAGGCAGGCGCATGGCCCCGAAGCCCAGGGCGGATACCTTCCAGTCCAGTTTGCCGAACTGACGATATTTCATGAAGATTTTCTCCCTTAAATAACAATACTAAAAAAACGCCGGCCGGTATAATCCGGCATTCCGGTCAAAACAATTTAGCCGAATATACACTATAGTATAGCGGATACGACAAGAAAGGTTCAAACCAGATTTGTTGATCGTCCTGGAACGACCTGCCGGTCTCGACACGACATTGACAAAATCACCGGCGGAGAATACCATTATATAGACTAAGGAGAAGGGAGCATTAACCTGATGCAAGTAGAGATCAAATGTCCTGCCTGTAATTCGGATAGCAGCTTTTTTATAGCTAAAAAGGTATTTCAGGGTCCTTTCCGGTGCTGGAATTGCAAGGCCCTGTTCAGCGTCAAAGTCAAAGAAGGGGATCTCGAGTTTTGTGAGCCTTTGAGCCAGGAGGACTTCGACAAGATCAAAGCAGATAAAGAAGCAAGAAGGAAGCAGGCCAGAGAAAAATCAGCCTGATATGAACGGCTGCTAAGGCCAAGTTGAGATTGAATATAGCTCTAACCTGAGATTTCAGGCTAGAGCTATTCATGTTAAGCTGAAAAGCTGTTATCGTTAATTACCGGATATAAGTAATTACCTCTTTATCCCTGGGACGGGCGGTTGGAATCTCGCCTTCTCTGTACCCGAGAAGGATAGTGCAGACATGGATATAACCCTCCGGGATTCCCATCTCCTTTTTAAGGGCTTTTCCTTCTTGGGAGGCGAAAAGCAAATCGGATGAGGTCATGATCAATGAGCTGACGGAGAGGGATTCAGCGGCAATAAGGATGTTTTCAGCGGCCAATGCCGCATCTAACTGGGCGAAGCGGACCTTTTCATCAGCCGTCACGAAAATAACCGTCGGTGCTTTAAAAAAGGGATTGAACTTGGGATCCTGGGCCCTGGCGGCAAAGAAATCTATCCCCGAATTAAGCATGTTCTCTATTGTTATTTCTGCTATTCTCCTGAGCAGGTCCTTATCCTGGATGACGCTGAAATGCCATTTTTGCTGGTTCATGGCGTTGGGGGCCATGACGGCGCATTCCATGATGTCCTGCAATTCCGCGTCGCCGATCTGGCGCTCCTGAAATTGACGTATGCTCCTCCGGTTTTGAATGGTTTTAACAGTCTCATTCATGCTGATTCTCCTTATCAGTCTTTCAAATCCTGAACCGGAACAGCGCTCAATGTCTCTAAGGTATAATCAGTGGCGAATCCTATCTCCATGGCGAATTTCAGAGCTGTTTTAGAGTCAGAGGCCTCAAAGAGAACAACGCCGTCGTAACGGCCGAATGTGACATAGACGTCTCGTACCGTTATACCTTCGGGTGTTTTTATCCTTTTAAGGAATTCAATGGCTTCTTTACCTTTTCCCTTGGGTACTAAAAGACTCATGAATAACATGGTTTTCCTCCTTCCCTTTTATTTGGCGGGAGATAATCATATTATAATCCTATACGAATGTCAATAGTGTATTATTATATGTAAATGGTATGATTGTGAGGGTTGTCATGGCCTCATATGGAAGGTCTTTAAACAGACGTTGATAATGCAATAAATTCTTTTATGATTGAATCTCAAGCCCATTGACGCCCGTTTTTCTCCACCCTAAGATTAATTCTATGTCAGCCAAAGTTAATAGATCTGCGGTGGTGGGGCTGGAGGGGTACATGGTACAGGTGGGAGGCGGACAGTGGCCCCGGGCCGGGAGAGATCAGTTTGAGCCATCACGGTGTGCTTTTCCTGGATGAACTGCCGGAGTTCGGACATGCCGTACTGGAGGTACTGAGGCAGCCCATGGAAGACAAGGTGGTGACCATCTCCCGCGTCCAGGGTTCGGTCAAGTATCCCGCCAATTTCATGCTGGTAGAGGCCATGAACCTGTGTTCATGAAGAATGTAGCTGAAACGATTGAGAAACAGGTGATATCGGCTGGATATTCTCAAATGCCGGATGAAGTCCGGTTATCGCAAATTATATAATATCAAACCGCCACTGGCAGGCAATATCCTTTTTGCTCCGGCGCGGAGGCAGCTTTACAGGCGTTGTTTTCATCCTGGGATTGAACATTGTGGCCCCAATTTGAAAACCCATCATCTCCACCACCTCGCACATATGTTTCTGTATCCCTGATTCGTGGTTTCTTTCCCAAACCTGGAGCGGAGCACAACGATTAACCGTCAATATTCCATGGTTATTGTCTTTTACTTCGAATACCATGTCTATCATCGTGGCATTAATGGGGGTGCATTGGAAGAACTTGAAGTAACTCGGAACATCGTGGCCGGTAATATTCATAGCATTACAGACGATGTTGATTTCCGCTTCCGAAGCGCCTTTTTTCACCCAAACGTACTCCTGTATCTGATTGGCAGCCTCTTCTCCCAGCTTGTCTTTAACTGCCTTATACCAGTACTGATTTAATCCCCCGTACAGTTTGGCGGCAGCTCGAACAAGTTGAATAAGTCCTTCTTTAGATAAATCTTCCAGTTTTAAATTGGGCTGAAATTCGCCACTATAGTCTTTTAATTCTTTCACCGGCATCTCACCTCCTGATGACTATTATTATATTAAAAATGTTTAATAAAAACACTTATATTCCCGTATTTTGTGAATAATCCGGGATACATTGCGCCACGGTTCCGGTCTTAGAGAGCCAGGCTTCCGGCGTTTTGAGAGCCACTATTCCGGATATAA
>JAFGOB010000119.1 GCA_016926695.1 Dehalococcoidales bacterium
GTCGAGCAGCCGGCTGAGCCAGGGACGAGCAGGCTCCGGTCACCGTCCTGAACAAAGTTCAGGCTTCCACTTGCGGAGTCCTCTGGCTCAGCCGGCTGCTCGACTCCAGAATGTCAGTACTTTCGGGGTAATCTGAGGGACTTTGGATCCGGGATAAGGATAATAGTTACTGGTTCCGCCACTGTTTCAGTTATGGATCGATCCCGGCTTTTAGCCGATTCCATTTATAGCCGTTTTGAGATTGCTTCGTCGTTACACTTCTCACAATGACGAGTCAAAATAAGTGCTATATATAATATATAATCATAATATTAGTGTCCATTCAGAGGAGTCCCCGATACTTCCTTTTCTCCCTGACGGGACGACGTAGGAATCTCCTGATATTACACCCTCTTCTCCCAATTTTAGATTCTCACGGCACCACGGCAGGCGTAAAGGAGAGCCAGGGCCGGTTGGGTAAAAGGAATCAATCGGGCTCAGAATGGTCGATATATCTTCAATACTTCTCCTCTATTGATAATCCCGCTGTGTTAAGTGTGTGCCAGGCTCAGCCCTTTGCGGGAGAGGGCCTGAACGGTGTTCAGGAATACAGCCCCCACCCACTATATCGTTAGCGATATTCATTATAGAATTATAGTAAAAACGCCCATTCTGTTTGGTATGCAGCATGGTTGTCCGCAGGATAGTATTCAAATTAATATTTAGATTGCTGTGCAGTAATATATAAAGACTCCGGGGATTAGATTATTTATGAATATCCTCCACTATATCCCGGCTATTTCTGCGGTATTATATATAGTGCTTTTTGTAGTGACGGCGTTGAACCGCCCCCTGACACGCCAGCACAGGCTTTTCCTGCTGGCCTTGGTCCCGGCGGCCGTCTGGAGCATCACCGATTTCCTCCTGCGCAGTCCTTTCTGGCCCGATCTTAAACTGCTGCTGCTCAAACTGGTAATAATAAGCTCCCTGTTCTGGGTTGTACAGCTCTATTATTTTTGCCGGGGCTTTCTCAACCAGCCAAAAGACATCTGGTTGTACTTCGGATACGCCCTTATTGGCGTTAACGCGGTATTGTTCGCTCTCAATGTCATACCTCCGGGAGTATCCGTAGACAACTGGAAGGTCCATCCCGTATACGGATCGTGGATACTGTTGTGGATAGGCCCCATGGCGCTGTTTGCCATCCTGGGACTGCTCATGTTGGCCAAAAGGCTGGTGAAACATACCTCACCGGAAGAGCGTAACAAGCTGGGTTACCTCCTGAGTGCCATCGGGCTCCTCTCTATTTTCGGCATTCCCAGCGTAGCCCCCCAGGCCAGTAATTTCTCCATGGGCAGCATCGCCTGTATCCTGTGCGCCAGTACGCTGGCCTACGCGGTAATCAGGCACGATCTTATCAACTACAGCGTTTTTCTGCGCAGGCTCCTGGGATGGGGCGCCCTCTTCATCCTGAGTATCTCTATCTTCGAAACCGTGCAGATAATCGGACATTTTACCTCCGGACTGGAAATAACCCCGGTCATGATAGCCAGCTCCAGTATAGGGACCCTGGCCGTGACCGCCATCCTGTTCTGGCTGCGCCCCTTTATCCTGGAAAAAATCGACCAGTTGTTCTACAGGCAGCGCTACCAGCACCGCAGAGAGCTGTTCGATTTTATATCCCATAAAATGCAGGGAGTCCAAAACCTCCGGGAGCTGGGGGAAGGACTGTTATCCCCCCTGGTAAAAAGTCTGGACTGCCGCCAGGCACATCTCCTGCTGCCGGACAAATACCTCAACCATTTCGTGGTCAGGTTCAGCGAGCCGCCCGCGGATGTTTCTCCTCCATTCCAGATCAGGAACGATAGTCCTATCATCAATTACCTGCACGACCAGTATTTGACCAGGAAAGACCTGGACATCCAGGCTGAACTGAGGGGAGTCTGGTCAAGCGAAAGAACGGGGCTCAGCAGCAGCGGCATCGAGCTGCTTTTTCCTTTATTGAACCGGGGCAACATGGTAGGCATCCTGGCGTTTGAAAAGAAACTGACCGGGAAATATTCCACCGAGGACGCCGGCCTGATAGCCAGCATTGCCGACCAGGTCGCCGTGACACTGGAAAAGGAGCGTTTCCAGAGCGAGCTGGCCAAACGTGAGAAAGAGCTGTCTATCATCAACCGCCTTACCAGAATCGTTACCTCCAGCCTGAACATCCGGGATGTCTTCGGGGCCTTCGTACGCGGACTTCAGGAGGCTGTAGACATCGATTTCGCCTCAATCGGCATCCTGGAAAAAGACAACCTGAGTCTTTCGGCTGTATACAGTCAAGGGCCGATCAACTGCCGGCTCGCCGGCTCCTTTCCTGTCAGAGGTTCGGGCATGGAATGGATAGTACTCAGCAAAAAGACCAGCATATACCCGGGTGAAAAGTCGGAGGATGCCACCTTTATCGATCATCTGATGAAATCCGGAGCCGCTTCCATTGTGTGTCTGCCGCTAATAACACGCGATGAGGTAATCGGCATCCTGACCCTGGCCAGCTCCCGTGTGAACGTTTACAGCAGGGACCAGGTACGCTTCCTGGAGCAACTGGCCTACCAGATATCAACATCGGTCGTGAATTCCCAGCTCTTCTCCAGGACGCAGTCCCTGTATAAAAGCGAGAAAATTCTGCGGCAGAACCTGGAAAAAGAAATCAAGAAACGGGCGGATTTCTTCAGGGCGCTGGTGCACGAGCTGAAGACCCCGCTGACGCCCATCGTGGTTTCAAGCGAAACGATGCTGGACTTTATCCAGGAAGAAACCCTCAAAAACCTGGTCCGTAACGTGTATAACGGGGCCGTAAGACTGAACAGCAGGGTGGATGAACTGCTGGATATATCCCGCGGTGAACTTGGAATGCTGAGAGTAAACCTGGAGCCCGTAGACCCGCTACCGCTCCTGGAAGAAGTCGTCAGATACATTCAGCCCCAGCTTGATAACAAGCGTCAAAGCCTGGTACTGGAGATACCCTCTACTCTGCCCACTGTTCTCGGCGATGAGTCCCGGCTGCGCCAGGTGCTGCTTAACCTTCTGGGCAACTCGATGAAGTTTACGCCGGAAGACGGACAAATTACCGTAACGACTTCCGTCCGCCGTAACGATCTGGTAGTTTCCGTACGGGACACCGGCAAAGGCATAGACAAATCCGAGCAGGACAAGCTTTTCATCCCCTATAACCAGATCGGAGGCGATAAAGAGACCTTTTCCGGTCTGGGTCTGGGACTGGCCCTGTGCAAGCAGTTCGTGGAGCTGCACCAGGGCAGGATATGGGTGGAAAGTCAAAAAGGCCGCGGATCGACATTCAGCTTCACCCTCCCCCTCATTGCCCAGCCTGCCGTATCCTGTAAAACACCGGCCTGACATACTCAGGTGTCAGCCGCTGCGTTAGCGATAGAACATTCTTCTAGACGAAAATAACTTCTCAACGCGGCGCAAGTATGCCATTTTAGTTAGCAGAGTACATGATCGGGAGGACTGTATGTCCAGACTGCGTGATCTGCTGACAAATAAAAACAATGAAGAATTATGGCAACTGTGCTGCGGCTTTATCGATCTCGATATCGACCGGTTTATGGCGACTCAAAAAAGCCTGCTGCTGGAGCAGATAGAGCTGCTCAAGAAATGCAAGCTGGGAAAAAGGATCTTCAGGGGAGCTGCGCCCTCCAGCGTGGATGAATTCAGAAGGCAGGTACCCCTGACTGTATATAGCGACTATTGCCCTGACCTGGTGGAAAAGAGAGAAAGCGTGCTGCCGGCCAGACCGGTCCAGTGGATCCAGACCCTGGGTAAAGCCGGAGAATACCGCTATAAATGGGTGCCGCTCAGCCAGCGGTTCTGGGAAGAGGCAGGACTCAATTTCGGGGCGGTGGCTATTTTCGGTTCCTGCCGCCGCAGGGGAGAAATCGCCATTCGCGACAGGATGAAGATCCTTTACGCGGCCTCAGGCGCTCCCTATCTGACCAATGCCGTCGCTCACCGTCTTACGGACGATATCGACTGCCGCTTTCTGCCGTCACTCAATGAGGCCGAAACCTCCGGTTTCGAGGAAAGGGTGGAGAAGGGCTTCAACCTGGCTCTCTCCGAAGGAATGGACGGCTTTTTCGGCGTCGGAGGCGTGCTGGTAGCCATCGGACTTAAATTCAAGCAGCACTCCGGCAGCACCGGTAAAGTCAAACTGATAAAGCATCCCAGAGCACTTTTCCGCCTGACCAGGGGGCTGATCAGGAGCAAGCGGGCCGGCCGCAACCTGATGCCCAGGGACCTGTGGCGGCTCAATTACATCATGTCCATGGGCACGGACAGCATTGTGTACAAGGATAAAATTGAGGAGCTGTGGGGAAGAACACCTCTCGACGTCTTCGGCAATACGGAAACTACGATTGTCGCTACCCAGACCTGGGACTACAAAGACATGGTCTTTTTCCCCAACCTGAACTTCCTTGAATTCATCCCTGAAAACGAGTGCACGGCTTCTCCGGCGACCGGCTATAACGGCCCCTCAACCCTGTTGCTGGACGAGGTCCGGCCCGGTCAACTGTATGAGCTGGTCATAACCAGTTTCCACGGCGGGGCCCTGGTCCGCTACCGTACCGGGAACCTGGTAAGAATCACCGCACTTGAGAACAGCTCCCTGGGCATAAAGCTGCCCCAGATGATGCCTGAAGGAAGGGTGGACGACCTGATAGACCTCAGCTTCATCCGGCTGAACGAAAGGATAATCTGGCAGGCCCTGGAAAATACGGGAATCCAGTACAAGGAATGGATAGCGCGCAAGGAAATAGAGGACGTTCCGAAGCTGCACCTGTATATCGAGCTGGCTGAAGGATTCGACGCCGGCTCGCAGGAAATAGAAGAAAAGCTGTACCGGGCCATCAAGGAGATCGACGGGGGCTCGTATGTTTACGGGCAGCTTTCCAGCATAGAATCCCTGATGCACTGCAAATGGATCAACGTAACCATACTCCCGCGCGGCCTGTTTTCCAGCTTCAAGAATATTCGCAAAGAGCAGGGAGCCGCCCTGACCGAGCTGAAGCCGTCCCACGTCAACCCATCCGAAGGAGACCTGCTGCTGCTGGGAATCCTCTCCGATAATGCACCCGACAAAAAGGTACTGGTAGGATAAAAGGACAGCAAGCATAATAGAATTTTTTGGGCTCTAATAGGGCAATATTCCAAAAGTAGGGGCGTAGTTTCAAACTCGCCCGCTATGGGTACCACTGCCGTAGATATCAAAAGACCGATACAGAGAAATAAAGTAAGACGCGAAAAAATCGTGATTATGGCGTCACGTAATCACGGATATCCACACGAACACCAAAGCGGACAGATTCCTCCGCGGTTTTCATAAGAGCTTCGGTTACTTTTTCATCTATATATTCTTCGCCGCAATTTGAGCAGACCTCCGCCGGAACACCTTTTACCACCAGGGTAATTCCTTCACGTTCTAATGTAAGTGTGGCCTTTCCCGGACGGGTTTCCGCGTTTTTACAAATAATGCACTTCATATTTTCTAACTTCTTCGACGCTTATTTGACGCTGGAACTAACTTTCCTTTTATCAAATTAATCTAAGATTTTAAAGGTCTCTAAAATATGTTCGAAGTCCGGTTTGTCCGCTTCAGCAGTGGTAGAATCAGAGCGCATGTAAATCATCCAGCCAAATCCCTTCGCGTCAAATCGGACTTCTCGATATACTTCGTCAGGAGGTTTTGAAAGCCCCCGGTCTATCGGCTGTACATTTCTATGTGTTTAATCAATGCGGTAGGCAGGTACGTCATCGACAAACAGATCGGTTTTGTATAGTAATTTGTAATCGGGAAACGACGATGCATTTCTTTCTGCCCTCGCTATTCCGCTTTTTGCATCAGGGACAAGTGGATCATATGTATCTGCAATCACATGAATTGAGGTATAATCTTTTGCTTCTTTGATGAAAGGACCTATAAGTATAACGTATGCAATATCCTGTGTAGGGACTCCTGTGTTTTCTCCAGGTTCTACCTCCTTTATCTTATAATAAGTACGGTATTCGAAGGAAAAATGTACGGTACCTTCAGTCAAGGTAAATGTCTTAAAGGTCGTTGTATCTTCAGGAATACAGCCAGTGATGGTTGTGATCAATATCAGAATTACGATTAAGGGAATCTTGTATAGCTTCAACATTTTCAAATTACCTGTCAATAATGTCTATGTTAGTATTGCATCGCAGTCATTTAATTATTTTTGGAGCTTATCTTTTATCACGGTAAGAGCGTCGGTCATCGCCCTGCCATGATAGTAATTTGTGGTAATGCCTAAACCAGTTACAAATTTAAGCATGTCACCGGAAGCCAGATTAATTACTCTGCTCCCCCAGGTTGAAACTTTGTCACCCCATCCAGCTACATCACGGCTATCCCAGCCACTTAGAGTACTTTGATGCACAAGGCTGCATGAGTTGAAAATATCGGCGGATACAATGCCTTTATATGATAATTTTTCCCCCAATCCATTCAATTTTCGATAATTGTAATTGGCTATTCTGGAGTTGGGTAGCTTCCCTGTTGGGCAATCAACCAGGAAAACGCCTGAAAGCTGTGAATTCAGCAAATTGTTCGCCGATTGGGATATATTTCCAGTTTGATCTGCCCAATCCGAGATATATGTTCCTACTGTAGCGCCTCCTTCGCTGTGTCCCAAAATTTTTAAATCAGTCACATCTTGATGACCTGATAGTCATCGATCGAGTTGACTGTATCTCTCTCCAACATCACAGCTTTGTAGCCCGGCTATTTCAGGATCGTTATCCCAAATTATATATACCTCCTCACCTTTGGTCAATACTCCGGAATCGATTACCTCCTGTTTCCATTTCAACATGTCTTTTTCTTTAGAACCGCTTCCTCCAACTAATAAGTAATCCAGTCCGCTCGGATCCACGTACTTCTGCGGATTGTTGAGGCATTACGAATACCGGTTAAAGGACTGGGGATTATACGGGTCGGGCACGATGGTATCCGGGCTGATAAATCTTCCTATGCTGTGATCGTAATACCTGGCGCCGTAGTAGTACAGCCCGGTCTCGTCTAATCTCTGGCCTGTGAACTGCCTGTCTGTCGGCAATGTGTCCCACGAGGCAATATAACCGTAAGGGCTGTAGTGTGCGGTAGAA
>JAFGOB010000120.1 GCA_016926695.1 Dehalococcoidales bacterium
ACGGTCCTTCGGACGCCACCGGGGTGGAGGTGACAGACGTCCTGCCTGCCGGCCTGACCTTTGAATCCAGTTATGCCGGTGAGGGAAGTGTTGCCGAATGTGGAGGAACGATAACCTGGAACGGCTTTGACCTGGCAGCCGGGGAAAGCGCCGTCCTGACCATTGAAACAGTAGCAGCGGTACAGATGACGGACCGCGTGATCGTCAATGAGGCCTGTGCCGACTGCGACCAGAGCGATCCGGATAGCGGAAATAATACGGCCGGCAGTGAAACGCTGGTCTACAGCCCGTGGGACACAGTAGGCGGAGAGGTAGCGCCGGTGAACAGGCTGCCTATTGTTTATTTGTTATCCGTAATCCCGATCTTAGCCGCTGCATTCTTTATTATTCGCCTGGCGCGCCGCAGAACAGGCTGAAAACTGATAGACAATAGGCGCAACAATCAGCCATGGTCCTGTCAGGCGGCACCATGGCTGATTGTTTTTACGGAAGCTGTTTTCAATGGATAATAAAGACCGTGTTTGTGTCTGGCAGAATATCAAAACCAACGAAGAGATACGGAAAATATAGTTAGGGAAAACCGATCCTGTCACAGACACCGGTCAAGGCCTGAGTATAGTCCTGTTCAGATAGCCGCGGTCACCAGGAGAATAAACGATTGCAGATTGATAATGCGAACCTGCTTTCTATCCTCTTACTGTAATTTATCCGCAGGATATTACTATATATTACCGGGTATATTACTATATTGCTAATACCATGATACTTAAGAAAATATACATTTGACAATCAATTCTTATCGGATTATACTACATATCAAAATTTTGTTATTTCAATTATGTACTGATTGTTTAGACTTCTAAGGGTACAGGGTAACTTATCATTGAGTGCGACTTTGTTTTCAAACCTGGAGATAATTCTATGAAGAGGAGAGCATCAGCTATGAAAAGGCACTTGACTGTATGGGGAATAGCTGTCCTGATGCTGGTACTGGCGATGGGCTTTTTGCCGGTGCAGGTGGTAAATGCGACGACGCCTATTTATGTGGATGCCAGCCGTCCGGATGACACAGGGAACGGCGAAAGCTGGGCTACAGCCAAGAAATATATCCAGTCCGGGATAGATATAGTCGACTCTCCCGGCACGGTGCATGTGGCGGCTGGAACCTATAATGAGAACATCACGTTGAAAGACGGTGTGGAGGTGCTGGGCGCAGGGGAGGCGGTCACCACCATTGACGGCGGCGGCCTGGGCACAGTAGTAACCGCTATTAGTGTCGGCCTGGAGACGAAGCTGGATGGCTTTACCATCACCAACGGTTATACCCCGAATAATAGCGGCGGTATGTACAATGAAAATTCATCGCCAACAGTAACCAACTGCACCTTCTCCGGTAACACGGCTGTTAATGACGGCGGAGGGATATACAATAACGGTTCCTCACCGATATTCACCAACTGCACCTTCTCCGGCAACTCGGCTTATAGTGGCAGTGGGATATATAATTATTACTCTTTAGCGACTTTAAGCAACTGTACGTTCTCCGGTAACACGGCTTATAATGCCGGCGGCGGGATGTACAATAACGGTTCCTCACCGATGTTAACCAACTGTACGTTCTCGGGCAACTCGGCTGATGATGGTGGCGGGATGCACAACGATTATTCTTCTAATCCAACATTAACCAACTGCACGTTCTCCGGCAACTCGGCTGATTATGGCGGCGGGATGTGCAATAAGAGAAATTCTTCATCGACGGTAACCTACTGTACCTTCTCCGGTAATTCGGCCGATTGGGGAGGCGGCGGGACATATGACGATTATTCTTCCAATTCAACATTTACCAACTGTACGTTCTCGGGTAACTCGGCTTATTCTGGCGGCGCGATATACAACAATTGGTGCTCTCCAACGATAACCAACTGCACCTTTTACGGCAATACGGCAGATTCTTCTGGCGGTGGAATGTGCATCTCTTTTGCCTCTCCAACGATAACCAACTGCACCTTTTACGGCAATACGGCAGATTCTTCTGGCGGCGGGATTTACAACTTATTATATTCCGCTCCAACGATAACCAACTGCACCTTTTACGGCAATACGGCAGATTCTTCTGGCGGCGGGATTTACAACTTTTTGTATTCCGCTCCAACGATAACCAACTGCATCCTCTGGGAGGATACCATTAATGAGATATTCAACAGCATAGATTCCAGTACCACGGTCAGCTACTGCGATATCCAGGGAGGGTATGCCGATGCTGGAAATATCGACCAGGACCCGCTGTTTGTGGACCCGGATAATGGGGACTTCCACCTGCAATACGGCTCCTCCTGTATTGACAGCGGCACCAACTCGGCGCCGTTTATTCCGGCTGAGGACTTCGAGGGGGACGACCGTCCTCTTGACGGGGACGGAGACCATACAGCCACAGCGGATATGGGGGTGGACGAGTACTTGCTGAGGATTGACCTGGAAATCAGCAAGACGGATGAGCCCGATCCTGTTATCGCGGGAGAAGTACTCACCTATACGCTCACCGTAATTAACAAGGGCAGAGAAGAAGCGGAAAACGTCAGTCTGACAGAAAATATACCGGCTGAGCTGGGAGACGTGGAGTATTCCACGGATAACGGAGCGACATGGACTGACTGGGCCGGTCCTTACACCCTGGACCTGGGAGCTATAGGTTCCTGGGATGAAAAGGTGGTGCTGGTGAGAGGAACGGTAGATTCGGGGACAGCCGAAGGTAGTGTAATCGTCAACGAGGCCGGTGTCTCCACCAGCAGCGATGATCCCAATCCGGCTAATGACAGTGCGAGCCAGGAGACCGCGGTCGACACCCTTGCTGACCTGGAGGTCGTGAAAACCGGCTGTGACAGGGTATTGGGCGGAGGCAGTCTTATCTATACCATCACTGTAACCAACCACGGTCCTTCGGACGCCACCGGGGTGGAGGTGACAGATGTCCTGCCTGCCGGCCTGAGTTATCAATCCTGTTATGCGGGTGAAGGCAGCGCCGTCGAATGCGGTGGAACGGTAACCTGGGATGGTTTCGGGCTGGCAGCCGGGGAGAGCGCCGTCCTGACCATTGAAACAGTAGCAGCGGTACAGATGACGGACCGGGTGATCGCCAATGAGGCCGTTGCTGTCTGCGACCAGACCGATCCGAATGAGATGAACAACAACGACGTGCATGGAACGCTGGTCTACAGCCCGCGGGACACAGTAGGCGGAGAGGTAGCGCCGTTGAGCAGGTGGCCGCTTTTCGTCTGGGGGCTGTCGTCTGTCCCGATATTAGCCGCTGCATTTTTTATTTTCCGCCTGGCGCGCCGCAGAACAGGTTAATCTTGGCAATGCCATTTCTCGTGTTATCAGCCATGGTGCCGCCTGATGGGACCATGGCTGATTGTTTTCATAATAATCCGGCCATTTCTCAATATCCCCGGCTAAACCCATTTCGGAGATCTCCCTCAAGCAGGACGGCTCCAGCTTGGCGCACTCTTCAGCCAGTCGGGTCTTTTTCAACCGCAGGAGTTTTTCACTGACAGCTTACTGTATGGCCTGACTCCGGCTTTGAAAAACATGTTGATCGACCAGCCTGTCCAGTTCGCCAATATATTTCTCATACCGAACAGCCTGTAAACAAAACATAAAAGCCGCCAGCGGTCTGCCCGCCAGGGCCAGGCTGCTGGATCTTGACATGCGTGACGTCGCCGATGATCTGGCAGGCCGGGGGTTTTTAAAGTAAGGCTTGAAAAGAGATTGGATTATTACCCGTTAGTTGTTGGGGAAGAACGGTTGCCCTTGTAGTCCTGGTTGTGCGTATTTGAATAGGGCCGGGGTGATTCGATAGGGTATAATATAAGTAAGAGATTTTACGAAGGAGTATCCTGATATTGGAAAAGCAAAAAACAGTAGTAAAGGGACTTTCCGGCTCAGGAGTTACCGAAGATTCGAACGTTGTTCAGGTTGATACCGAAGATAACAAGATTATCCGCATCCGGCCGTTCCATTTCGACTGGAAATATGACCGTAAACCCTGGAAGATCGAAGCTAAAGGTCAGGTATTCGAAGCCAGCATGAAATCGCTGATTCCACCGTTTACCCTGGCTTACAAGAACCGCGTTAACTCACCCAACCGGATATTGTATCCTTTAAAACGAATAGACTGGGACCCCGAAGGCAATAGAAATCCGCAGAACAGGGGGAAGAGCAAGTATGTGCGTATCTCCTGGGATGAGGCCACCGGTATCATTACCGCTGAAATCAAGAGAATCATCGATAAATACGGCCCCTTTGCCATCCTTTCCCAGGCCGACGGCCACGGTGAGACCAAGGTGGTCCATGCCGCTCATGGTTGTCAGCGCCGTCTTTTGGGGCTTCTGGGCGGATATACCCAGCAGGCGCGCAACCCGGATAGCTGGGAGGGCTGGTACTGGGGGGCCAAACATGTCTGGGGCTGTGAATGCGTGGGTAAACAGGCCTACCAGTCCAACATCGTCCCTGACATTGCCGAGCATACCGGTATGATACTGCATATCGGCTCGGACCCCGAAACTACTCCCTGGGGGTGGGGCGGCCAGACCATCAGCCGGCTATTGTACTGGTTTACCGGCCTGGGTATAAAACAGGTCTTTATCTGCCCGGAGCTGAACTACGGTGCGGCGGTGCATGCGGATAAATGGATTCCCATCCTGCCCAATACCGATACCGCCCTGTATCTGGCTATTGCCTATCAATGGATCACCCTGGGGACATATGATAAAGAGTATGTCAGGACCCACGTGGTGGGTTTTGATAAATTCAGCGATTATGTCCTGGGGAAAGAGGACGGAATACCCAAAACCCCCAGGTGGGCCTCACAAAAGACCGCTGTCCCGGTCAGAATCATCAAAGCCCTGGCCGGAGCCTGGGCTTCCACCAATACCGTTACTTCTCATGCCAACGGCGGCAACATGGCCAGGGGTCCGTATGCCACCGAGAACATGCGCATGGAAGTCTGCCTGCTGGGCATGCAGGGTCTGGGGAAGCCTGGCCGCCACATGTTCACCACCATTGAATGGGGCCTCATGAGCAACAACGATCCTCCCAGATGGAGTTTCGGCAATGCCATTCCGGTGCCCCGTCACCTGATTTATCCGGACCTGGTGGAGGCCAACCGCGGTTTCGCAGTGGTGGGCGATAATCTGCCCAGGCAGATAATTCCCAAAACCCTGATCCATGAGGCTATCAATAATCCTCCAATAAAATGGTACGGCACTACACTGTGCAGGATGACCACCGAAGACCAGTTTGTGCCCTATAAATATCCGGCTGACGGTTGCCCTGAGGTCCATATGATCTGGACGGATACTCCGGCCCTGATGACCTGCTGGAACGACCCCAACTATACTGCCAGAGCCTATCAAAATCCCAAGATCGAGTTCATGCTGGCCCAGCATCCCTGGCTGGAAAACGACTGTATCTTTGCCGATATTATCCTGCCCGGCAATACCAAGTTTGAAACTGATGATATTGGGGTAGACAACTACACGGCTGAATTCGGCACGCTGTATCTGGACCCCAAATGCATGGAATCCAGGGGTGAATGTAAAAGCGATTATGAGGCGGTCTGCGCCATCGCTGAAAAGCTGGGTCTTCTGGAGGAATATACCCAGGGCCGCAGCATCGAAGACTGGATCAAACTGGGTTTCGATACCTGCGGCGTCAAGGATCTTGTGAGCTGGGAAGAGTTTAAAGAAAAGGGCCATTACGTGATTCCCAATGACCCGGACTGGAAAAATCACGAGATCGGCCTGCGCAACTTCGCCGATGATCCGGAGAAATATCCCCTTACTACCCCCAGCGGGAAACTGGAATTCTTTTCCCGGAGACTGGCGGACCATTTTCCGGATGATAAAGAAAGACCGCCGGTGCCCCACTGGGTGGAGGGAGGTCCGGGATGGTCTCATGATGAAAGAATCGGAGGAGAAAGGTCCGGGAAGTATCCTTATCTATGTTTAAGCAACCATCCCCGCTGGAGAGTCCATTCCCAGCACGATGATATTGAATGGTTGAGAGAAATCCGCACCTGCAAGACAACCGGTCCGGACGGGTATGCCTATCAGACCATGTGGATCAATCCCAAAGATGCCGCCAGGGAAGGCATCCGGGACGGAGATGTGGTCAAGGTCTTTAATGAAAGGGGAGCTGTCCTTCTGGGGGCTTATGTCACCGAGAGATTGATGGAGGGCGTGATCTATGTTGATCACGGGGCCAGGTATGATCCGATCGCAGTGGGGGAACTGGATAGAGGAGGAGCAATCAACACACTAACTCCGCGTAAGACGACATCTAAAAACTGTGCCGGGATGGTGTCCGGGGGATTCCTGGTAAACGTGGAACCTGTCGATGTATTTGCGCTGAAAACTCAATATCCCGAAGCTTTCGCCGGGCCGTACGATAAAGGCTCCGGGTTAAGATTCGAAAGGCTGCTGGCTAAAGGAGAGAAGTAACATCTGGGCCGGTGGTCATTTAGAATTTACATAAAGATACAGCGCAGGAAGTCGATTTACAGACTGGTAAAATTCAGGCGTCCTTGATTATAGTCAAAAACATCTTTAACCTTTCAACCCCGGTGAGTGTATGAGGTTTATTGGCCGGCATGATAACCGCTTCTCCTGTATTCGTACGGATATTTTTTCCGCTGACGGTAATATCGGCTTCACCGTCGAGCAAAAGAGCCAGAGCGTCAAAAGGCACGTTGTGATTGCTTGATCCATGACCTTTCTCAAAGGCGAAATGCCCCTGCATCACGATGGAATCAGCTTCCTTTCCCCGGGTTTTACCTGTGGCGGCGAGCGGCCTCCAGGGCTGCTCCCAGCGCGCCTATGATCTGGGGATTCTCAGGGACTATAACGGGCACTTCCAGGCGTTTTTCCAGCAGCCGGCAGACGCACCTGTTTTTTGCCACTCCTCCCGCAAAGACCACCGGACCTTTTACGCCGATCCTGTTCCCCATTGAGACAAGACGATTCACTATAGATTCATGCAGTCCCAGTGCGATGTTCAAGGGATTTTCTCCCCGTGAAATAAGGGAAATCACCTCTGATTCGGCGAAGACGGTACACATGCTGTTTATACTTACTGCACGCTCGGCGCAGAGTGCTTTATCGCCGAATTCTTCCAACTCAAAGCCGATTGTCCGGGAAATGACCTCAAGGAATTTGCCCGTGCCGGCAGCACAGCGGTCATTCATAACAAAATCGGTGAAACCGCCATCCTGGTCGATAGCGATGACCTTGCTGTCCTGCCCGCCCACATCGATGATGGTACGGCAGTCCGGAAAGAGGTGCCTTGCTCCGATGGAAAACGCTTTGATCTCGGTTACCACATCACTGGCGAAATTAGCACGGGCGAGGTGTCGTCCGTAACCAGTAGCAATGATCCGGTCCATCTTATAACCGGCCGCAAGCTGCTTATATTGGGCTATGAAATCGATCCCTGTCTCAATGATCCTGGATTCGTAGGTCAGGTCGTCTGCCAGGACGACCAGTTTGGTCGTGCGTGAGCCGATATCTATGCCTGCTACCGCCATCAGAGTTACCTCCCCGATACCCTTTCCAGAAATGCTTCCACCCGTGTCCTTAATTGACCTGTGTCTTCCCTGCCGTAGTCGCTTTGAATCCTGAGCACGGGCATATTCACTTGTTTTAACTCCTTTTCCATCTTGGAGAATTCGATGTTGAAACCGTGGCAGAATTGCAGTACGTAATATATCACCCCCGCAGGTTTGAAGCTTTCCACCATCTCCGTCATCTGAAGAACGCCGCAGTAGCCCGGTGTGAAACTGGGGCAGGCCAGCTTAAGGTACCTTTCAGATATCGCTTTGAGCTGGATTGCGAGCGTATCCGATTCCTCGGTATATATCAGGGGAGACATGAAATACCTGGAACCCAGGCAGGTATCCTCGCCGACTACAACGGCACCGCCGGACTCGACTATATAAGGGATTTTCCAGTTGGGCAGGGCCATCGGACAGCCTGTGATCAGGATGCGGGGAAGACCGGAAAAGTCCTGTCCCGGTCCCTTTTTACTGGTTTTTTCCAGTTCATCACAAAGGGCATTCACCCTGGCGGTGAACCTTTCCGGATCGTCATAGCAGGCTACCTGAGATATGAGGACGGCATCCCTGCCGCTGATAGGCGGCGGGGATTTTCTCCTGAGTGCCTGTAGCCTGGCCAGGGATTTTCTTTTAGCATTGAATATTTCGATGCTCCGTGACAGGCGTTCCGGTGTGATCCTGATTCCTGTCTCTGCTTCCATCTTTTCTTTCAGCTCCTGGCATTCTTTCAGCCAGAGGTCTCTATCCTGCTGGTTCTTTTTCTGGGGCAATTCCATCACATGCACGGGAACATAATCGTTCAGAATTTCCCACACCTTCTTCTTTCCATCGCAGGAGGTTTCACCGATAAGGAAATCCACTACCTGGAAATAGGGGGAGATCTTACTCAGTTTCAAGCCGAAGGTTGATTTTATCATGGGGCAGATGTCGTTGGGCAGGACTGTTTCCGCGTCAGGTATGGGGAACTGAGTTCCGCCTTCAAGTCTAACGGTTATTCCTCCGGCTGCATGGATAATCTCTTCCGGAGCAAAAAGACAGAAAGTGCCGGCTACCTTACCTCCCTTTTTCTTGTGTTCTAAAAGCTCCATGATGCGTTTATCGGGGAGGCCGGATACCATCCGGTCAAAGTATTTCATACCCCGGGGGCGGTTGGACTGCGTGACAAAAATATCAGCATGGATTTTGGTTATAACCGAGAGTAATTTCTCGTACCTCTCCAGATCCATACTCAATTCCTGCCATAGAGGCGTAATATCAGACATACCGGCACTCCTTATATCAATAATATCCGGGACTTTATCCATAACCACAGGGATGCATTACCTGTCAACCTCGAACTCCAGCAAAGCCCCTGCATGATGTTTTTTACCTACCGGGCAGACGGAAACGCAGGCCGTACGGCAGGGAGTGACAATCGGGGTTTTGATGAAACTGGCAAAGGTGAGGAATAAATTTTTCTCAGCCTCGTCGGCCCTTTTGATGACATCCGTTACAGGCGTACCCTGCATCACGGTAAAATGCAGCAGACAGGTCAGGTAGTCGTAGCCCTCTCTCTTGATAGCGCCGACAGGGCAGACCTCCACGCAGCGATTGCATTTCTCCCTGGGGCAGATGGTATCGGTGAACGGCTGATCGGGTTCGAGCCTGGCGCTGGTAATGATGATGCTGAGCGCCACCCGCGGCCCGTATTCCGGTGTAATCAGGCAGTCATTCAGGCCTATTTCCCCCAGTCCGGCCATAACCGCCAGTGTTTTTAGAGGAAGGGCTTTCCTGGTTTCCTTGATTTTCCGATAGAATTCCTCCCTGCCCTGCAGTTCACCGTTTTTGTCGTAGCTCAAGGTCGTCAACATCTGCAGTTCCGGGTTTTCCCTGACTGAAAAGCGGCAATGATTGGCCATCGGTACCGTACGATAGCCTTTTCTTTCCAGAAAACCGGCTGTACTGTTGACCAGCATGGTTGCGGTAACCTGGTTAAACTGATACAGCTCCAGTTGAAAGAAGGAATTCGGATGGCTGCGTTTATAAGCGATACGGTTGTCGTCATAGCCCTTGGCCAGGACTATGACAGACTGGGCTTCAGGTAAAATATCTTCAGGACTGACGTCTATCATGCCCAGGAATCTCTCCCGGGGTACTATGCCTACCAGGGGCTCGGTCCCGTAAATGTCACGGGCTTTCATCCTGATATACTGCCTGACGTCTTCCGTTAAATTTCCGGTAGTTATTTCTTCCGGTTCCATATCAAGTTCTCCTTAAACAGCCGATTATTCAAAACATGAGACGTAAATTACAGAGAAAGAATGGGCAGTGTTTGTGGTTCGTGACTGGCGGCTGAACGATAAGCGGCAATAACCATTTCCAGGGCCCTGGCCCCGTCCACGCCGGTAATAAGCGGCTGCCTGTCGTTCAGAATGCAATCAACGAAATGGGACTCCTGAACAGCGAAGCTGGAACCTACCGGAAGCTGGAAGTGTAAAGACCTGATGGGTTCGTCAGATACGCCCCAGAGCCTTTTTTTACCGGTGTGAAGCGGCAGCAGTCCCGACAGATCGGGAATATTGGACAGCATAGCATCCAGGTTCCGGCTGGAAATTTCAACTTCCGCCCTGCTGTTATAGGCGGGGCCGGAGGTCCTTTCCCTGGCAGCTCCTTCACTGCCGATTATCACCATTTCGGAAGCTCTGTATCCGGGAACATAAAACCAGGTGTGGTCGTATACTCCGATAGCCCCGTTGGCAAACCGCATGGAGACATGGGAGGCCGTTTCATAGGGAACATCCCAGACAAAGGTGCCGGTTTCGGCGTATATACGGGTTACCTCGCTGCCGGACAGCCAGCGGATCAGGTCCATGGAATGAATGCCGCAGCGATGCAGACAGCCGCCGCCGGATGTCCCTTCCCTGAGTTTCCATTCCGATTGTTCCTCCGCGGATTGGGCTACCACATCCTTATGCATCATGGAACGGTGCAAAATAGTGTGAAGTTTGCCGATGGTACCGGAGTCAATTACCTTCTTCATGATCTGTGAAACAGGACCGAAGCGGGCGATATGGGCCACCATCAGCTTGACCCCGGCGATATCGCATTCCCGGATCATGCGATCGGCTTCTTCCAGGGTATTGGTCATGGGTTTTTCAACCAGGGCGTGTTTCCCCGCCCGGGCAGCCGCTATGACAGCTTCAGAATGCAGGTAATGGGGCAGACAAATATCCACGGCATCGATATCACCCTTCTCCAACATTTGTTGATAATCTGTAAATATCCGGGCGACATTATACTTTCCGGCCATGGCTATGGCCTTTTCTTCCACGATATCGCAGACAGCCACAACCTCTCCCCCGGAGACGTCTTTCCATCCTGAAAGATGCCAGTCACTGATTGTTCCGCAGCCTAAGACGCCAACTTTAACTTTTTTCATATTCAACTCCTTATTGTTTCAATCCGGTCAGGGTTACTCCCTGAATAAATCTCTTTTGCATCATAAAATAGACAATCACGGTCGGCAGAATAGCCACCGTGGCAGCCGCCATAATGCGGGCATAATCCATCCACGGGCCGACATAATAGGATGCTACTCCGACCGAGACTGTCTTGAGTGTATCCGTGTTCAGGACGATCATGGGCCAGAAAAAATCATTCCAGGCCCACATGAACCTGAAAATGGCCAGGGCAGCCAGGGCGGGGATGCACTGGGGCAAGACGATTTTCCAGTATATTTTCCATTCCGAAGCACCGTCAATCCGGGCGGAATCGAGGAGATCGTCCGGTATACCGATCATATATTGACGCAGCCAGAAAACCCCGTATACGGTAAGCAGATCGGGGAGGATTACTCCGGCCAGGGAATCCTGGAGTCCTATTCCCTTGATAACCAGGAACCAGGGAATCAGCTTGACATAAAATGGAAGCATCATCCCTGAGACGATGATAAAAAACAGGGGTTTATCGAATTTGAAACTGTGTTTGGCAAAGCCGTAGGCAGCCAGAGACCCCAAAAACAGCCCGCTAAGGGTGGTAACAGTGGCGACGATGAAGCTGTTGACGAAATACCATCCCATGGGGTGCATCTGGAAAACCTCAAAATACTTGGTCAGTGACCAGCTTTGAGGTATCCAGACGGGGGGCATCGCTTCGATTTCCGCCGGGGATTTGAAAGTGGAGATGATCATCCAGACAAAAGGGAATACCATGACCAGGCATCCGATCAACAGGAAAACGTTGAGCGGAATCCTTGCCAGATAATTACGGAAGTTCCATTTCTGTGTGAGCGCCTCTGCGGCAGCTTTATCTATTGCCACTTTCCATTATTTCCTTTTCATGCGGTACTTCGACGGTTCATCAGATAAAACAGGAACATAGTCAGGCCGAACATCAGCACAAACAATATAATAGCGATCGACGAGGCATAACCCATCTGCAGTTTGGTAAATCCCAGTTCATAGAGGTAATAGCTGAGAAAGGTGGTAGCCCGCATCGGACCGCCTTCGGTCATAATATAGATTTCCGTAAAGGAACCGAATGCCTGTATCGAACTCATGATGATTACAAAGAGGGTGACCGGTTTCAGCATCGGCAGGGTTATACTGCGAATCTTGCGCCAGACGCTGGCCCCGTCAATACTGGCGGCTTCATAATAGCTTTGCGGGATGGTCTGCAAGGCAGCCAGATAGACCACCATGTTGAAACCGACTCTATGCCAGAGAGACATTATGCCGACAGAAATCAAGGCCGTATTGGGGTCCAGCAGCCAATCGGGCCCGTTAATGCCCATTAGAGACAGAATAAGGTTAAAAAAACCAAAGTTCGGTTGGTACAGGTACGACCACACCAGGGATACCGCGGCTATAGGCGTGATTACCGGCAAGAAATAGGTGACACGTAAAAACTCCTTAAGCCGGTTGGTGGAGTTGATAGCCAGCGCCAGAGCCAGCGACAGTATCACCCCTAAAGGCACTGTGAAAACGAGCCAGAGCAGGGTATTGCGCAGGGATTTCCAGAAGAGGGGATCGCCGGCCAGCGCCCGGTAATTGTCAATACCGACAAAGTTTTTAGCGCCCATCAAGTCCCAACTGGTAAAACTCAAATAAATACTGTAGATAAAAGGCCACATATCCCAGACCAACCAGAGGATAAGGGTGGGAAGAATGAATCTAAGCCCAACCGGAAACATTCTAGAAATCGTTCTCATAAATCCACGCCCTTAAAATCCTTTGGTCCAGTTAGTCGGGACGAGTCCCTTATTTATTTTTCTGCTGGCAGGCCTGATCGGCTTTGGCCTTGGCTTCTGTCAGCACAGTCTCGACATCTTCTCCGTTCCAGACAATCCGTTCCAGGGACTCCTGAAGAGCTTCATAGATGTCGTAAATTGCCGCATTGGCTGTACCATAGGGAATATTGGCCTGGCCCTCGGTGATGGTTGCCAGGTTCAGATAGGGATCGCCGGTGATGGCGGGATCCTCAGCCAGGTCCTTGTAAACCGGGGGACGGCCTGTAAGTTTGGTCCACTCCAGGCGGTATTCCTTTTTCATGATGAACCTGAAGTAATCCCAGGCTATGTCGGTATGTTGACAATTCTTGTTCAATACCATGTTCCAGCCGCCGATCATGGTGCCGGGGTTGCCGCCTTTTTCACGGGGCGGGACGGGGGTCAAGCGGTAGTTCAGGTCCGGGTTGGCTTTTTGAACTGAAAGGTAATCCCAGGGTGCAAACAGCATCATGCCGGAACGGCCCATCACAAAATCGTTGGGGACCACGGCGTTGTCGAACACCTTATGTTTGATCGCCAGGTCCTGCACGAACTGGAAGGCAGCAATAAAAGGTTCTTCGGTGAAATCAACCTCATCCAGGTTAGACCACAGCTTACCGCCGGCGGCTCCAACCCAGTCGTAAACCCACCAGGCTGTTTTACGGGAGTACAGAGGGTCCAGTCCCGCCTGAATGATTTTTCCATCGGCATCTCTTTTGGTCAGCTTGACGGCCCAATCAGTCAGTTCATTCCAGTCCTGAGGAGGACTATCCGGATCAAGATTGGCTCCGGTGACCAGATCGACATTATAGGCCAGTAATTCCACGGAAGTATCAAGGGGCAGGGCAACAATCTTATCCTTCCAGGTAGCCGGATTCAGATTACCGGTAAAGAGCGTGTCTCTGGCGAACTGAGATAAGTCTTCAGGCAGTTCCAGCACTTGTCCACCGGCGGCGTAATAGGCCGGTTCATGGGTATCTACGGTGAACATATCAGGCAGGCTGTTGGAAGCCATTGAGACTTTCAGTTTGTCGGCGTAACCCTGCATGGGCATATTTTCTATTTTGATGGTGACGTTGGGGTGCTCCGCCATAAACTCATCGGTAATTTTCTGTATCATTACTTCTTCCCCACCGAACCTTAGGGCTCTCCAGAAGGTAAGAGTCACGGGCTGGTCGGGATTAGCGGTCGCGGTCGCGGCCGGTGCCTGGCTGGTTTCAGCTTCCTGAGAACAGGCCGTGACAGGTAGAACAGCCAGTATCAGAACGAACAATACGGCAGCGAAAATCTTGATTGATCCGGTATTCCATTTTGACATAAATCGTTTTTTCACGTATTCACTCCCAAAAAATGTGCATTTTCTTATCGGTTTAAACAGGTTTGCCTAGGATATTGTTATAAATCAGCTACCTCCCGTTAAAGACTCTCTCCCGTTTCCGGGTTGAATAAATACATCCGCCGTGGGTCTATTGTGGCCAGATATCTCTCATTGACTGCCGGGCAATCATGAGCGGCGGTACGAACGACCAGCGATTGTGTAACGGCGGTGACCGTAGCGTGAACGTCAGCGCCAATGGTCTCAACGGTATCTGTTTTTACCGGGATTTGTACTTTAAGGGGTACCGTCTCCGTGATGAGGCTGATATTCTCGGCTCTTACTCCGATAATAACCTTTGACTTGATGTTGCCGCTGGTTTTTTCCATCAATGATGCGGGTACGGGAATAGCCTTGTCTTCAATAATCATGACTGCGCCGTCATTATTCCGGTCTATCCTCGCCTCTAGAAAATTCATCGGCGGGCTGCCGATGAAACCGGCCACAAATATCGAAACAGGATGGTCGTAAATTTCCCGGGGACTGCCTGTTTGAAGAATCACGCCGGCCTTCATCACCACAATGCGCTGTCCCATGGTCATGGCTTCAATCTGATCATGGGTGACATATACCGTGGTCTTTTGCAGTTGACGGTGGAGCTTGATCAGTTCGGTGCGTGTTTGGGACCGCAGTTGAGCGTCCAGGTTGGACATAGGCTCGTCCATTAAAAAAACCAGCGGGTCTCTTACGATAGCTCTTCCCAGTGCGACTCGTTGTTTCTCTCCACCGGATAACTCGCCGGGTTTTCTCCGGAGAAGTTTATCGATAACCAGTTTTTTCGCGACCTGGTTGACCCTCCGGTCTATCTCTTTTCTGGGTAGGCCGCGTGTTTCCAACCCGAAAGCCATGTTGCCGTAGACCGTCATATGAGGATATAAAGCATAATTTTGAAACACCATGGCTACATCACGGTCTTTTGGCGGAATATGATTGACTAACCGATCGTTAATGAAAATGCGGCCTTCGCTGGGACGCTCAAGACCGGATATCATCCTCAGGATGGTAGTTTTTCCGCATCCGGAGGGTCCGACCAGCACCAGGAATTCTTTATCGTGGATTTCGAGATTTACCCCCTCCACAGCCACTTCTTTTCCAAAACGCCTGGTTATATTCTCTAAACGGATACTGGCCAATTATTCTTCTCCTGTTTTATATGGGCTCGTTCAGACTACTTAAAACAACGTGCGAATGTATCTCTGTAACGCGCGCGGATTCCCGGTTCCCGGTGAAACGGCTTGGCTTAATGCAAACAGCAGATTTACTGAATAGCTGAAACGCCGGATCAACGGTCGATTGCAGAAAAGGTCCCGGAAGTGAGATAACTCTTGTTACCGGAGTGATGCAAAAAGGCGGTGTTCAATACGGAATTACACTTCAGGCGACAACCTACCAGACCGCATCTGTATGTAAAGATAATAATACAGTACATTTCCGATATCAGAGCAATCAGACCGGGATATATATAACATGGAGGGAAACAGTCAGAAAAAATCTTTCATCACTGGAATGTCAGAAGTAGGCAAAATATAAAAAATATCTCAAGGAAGCAATTTAGTCCGACTTTGTGCTGTTATGCTACTTCAAATGCAAGCACCTGTGATACAGCACTGTTCCCAATAAGAACGATACTCCTTTCGCTGCAAATTTCTCTCAGGTAGAAACTCACAACGCCGGAGCTTAAGAGGGTAAATCAGGTGTAATTTAAAGCAGAACTACAGGCTGAGACGACGTCATGGTTTCTCCATCGATTCAGGCTTATCGCATTATACGAGACCCGTATCTTACGATAAGCAAATCAGTTATTTTTGTGTATTAAATCCACAACGCCACCTCAATACGTATTTTGATTAAGCATTTACTTAATGATAGTTTACGATTTACGAATAGTCAATCACCAATTTATATTTGATATCTCTTTAGACATGGCGGTTACGAAAACCGGCTGTGACAGGGTAGTCGTGAGTGGCATATCATCACCGTTGCCGATAACGGCCCTTGGGACGCCACTGTGGTAGAGGCGATAGATGTCTTGCCTGCCAGCAGCTTTTTTTACTTGATCTCAGGTTTAGTCCATCCGGATTGACCGGCGCTAACCGGCTTACTGTATTTACAATATTTACATGTCATCTGGTAACAATCGATTATCCAATAGTGAGCACCGCTGGGACTTTTCTCGCATTTCCATCTATCGGATGTGATATATTCCTTGTTGTCTGATGTTCTTACAGGCTTCTGCTCCACACGCACACCTCTCCCAATATTTGTCTGTGCTCCTTTTTCGAAATAGCCCCCTGGTTATAATCTGAATATATCAGCCTTGAATCCAAATTCGGATGCGTTAAAGGACTTCCGAACCAGTGATAATTCAATATGGCTGTATTTTTAACTTTACACTCTTATTCGATAGTTTACAAATGGAGGTATAATATGTTCTCCCTGTTAGTACAACCGGGGTTGTCCTGGTGTTGCCTTGGTACACCATCGAATTGTCCATAACAAGCCTGAGATTGCGCGCTGTTTTGGTGAAAAAACTCAGGCTTGATCAGTATTGTTAAGTAGTGGATCAAGGATTGTATTAGTAATTGCCTGGTGATCATGCTATAATATAGTTGTTGGTTTGGTTTTTGGTTATTACATACTTCGTAAACGATTTAGCTACAAAAGCGTTGGATGACCCCGGATTGAACCAAGAAAGTATTAAGGAGGTCATTCAATAGTGACTTATTCAGAGAAATCCATCACCTGTTCCGATTGCGGAAAAACATTTCCCTTTACTGTAGAAGAGCAAGAGTTTTTTGCATCAAAGGGTTATACCAATGAACCCAGGCGCTGCCCGGCTTGCCGTTCTAACCGAAGGGCCGAGCGTATGGGAAATGACGGCGGTATGAGCCGTGGTCCTCGCCAAATGTATCCCGCGACCTGCGCACAATGTGGAAAACAGACCGAAATACCCTTCCAGCCTCGCGGAGATAGGCCGGTATACTGCCGGGAATGCTTCACCAAGTCCAGATAACACCCGTGAAATAAAATCTAGATATGGGTCGGGAAAAATCCCGACCCATATAACTTAATGAAAGGTGTGTGTTATGGCTTTAGATGTCTCTCTGCGTGATGGCGAAAGCCAGGATTCGCTGATACGCCGTTTTCAAAAAAAAATTCAGATGGAAGGTATACTGCGGGAATTTAGATCTTCTCAAACTTTCCTTTCTAAACGTGATGCCTACATTCTTAAATCCAAAAGGTCCGCCAGGCGCAGGCACACAGGCAGGTAAGAGAATAGACAAAGGTCGTTGAAGAAAATGTTGAAGATATTACTGGTTTACCCTCAGTATCCGGATACCTTTTGGAGTTTTAAACATGCCTTGAAGTTCGTTTCCCTGAAAGCTGCTTTTCCTCCACTGGGGCTTTTGACAGTGGCTTCAATGCTACCCCCGGATTGGAAAAAGAAACTGGTGGATATGAACGTGAACGATCTAAAAGATGAGGATATCAAATGGGCAGACTATGTTTTTATCAGTGCGATGGTAGTACAAAAAAAATCTGCCAAGGAGGTTATCCAGCGCTGTAATAATCTGGGAATAAAGGTAGTGGCTGGCGGCCCCTTATTTACTACCGAACCCGAGGCTCTTGACGGCATAGAACATATGATTCTAAACGAGGCGGAAGCTACCCTGCCTCTTTTTTTGGCTGACCTTAATAGCGGTCAGCCCCGGAAGAAATACTCCTCGGAGTTGCATCCCCCGATTACCCAAACTCCATGTCCCATGTGGTCCTTGATTAAGATGAGTAAGTATTCTTCCATGAATCTCCAGTATTCGCGGGGGTGCCCCTTTAACTGTGAATTCTGCGATATCACATTTTTGGATGGAAATATTCCCCGTACCAAGAACGTCCAGCAGGTACTGGTGGAGATGGATTCTCTTTATACAGCCGGCTGGCGCGGAGATGTGTTTTTTGTGGATGATAATTTTATTGGGAATAAGAAGAAATTAAAGGATGAAATTTTACCAGCCATGATCGATTGGATGCGGAAAAAGAAACATCCTTTTAATCTTTTTACTGAAGTCTCGGTGAATTTGGCAGATGATAAAGAATTGATGCAATTGATGGAACAAGCCGGATTCAATAAGGTCTTTGTGGGCATAGAAACTCCCAATGAAGCCAGTCTATCCGAATGTGATAAAAAACAGAATACGCAGCGGGATTTAATGGCTACGGTAAAAACCATGCAGAACCATGGTTTTGAAGTTATGGGCGGTTTTATCGTGGGTTTTGATAATGACACTCCGTCGATCTTTAAAACCCAGATCAACTTTATCCAGAAAAGTGGTATCGTTACAGCCATGGTAGGCCTTCTGAATGCTCCTCAAGGGACCCGGTTGTATAACCGCTTAAAGAGGGAAAATCGCCTGCTGAAAGAAAGTACCGGCGATAATACGGACTTTTCTCTTAATTTTGTTCCCAGGATGAAACCGGAAACCCTGGTTAGCGGCTACAAGGAGATATTGAATACCATTTATTCTCCCAGGCATTATTATGAAAGGATAAGGACTCTACTCCAGGAATATAAACCCAAAACGAAGTCCTTCAGCTTACATTCTAAACGCTGGGATATTCAGGGATTTCTCAATTGTATGTGGTTTATGGGTATCCGGGAGAGAGGGCGACGACATTACTGGAGACTGGTAGCAGATACGCTGTTCACCCGGCCCAAGTCATTTCCTCTGTTGATAGTACTTTCTATTTACGGATATCACTTCAGAAGAGTAATCAGAAAATATATCAATAGGCAGGATATAGCGATAGTATAGCCTGATAAAAACCTGTATCGGTTTGTATCCCAAATAATTCCTGAAAGGACAGACTGCTTCAAAGTAGTCTGTCCAGTTTCACCCAAATATTAAAAATATTAATATTCACACAAATGAATAATAAACCAAGGAGTTTAATGAATTTCGAATCTTTCAATCTCAATACCAAAGTAATGTCCGGTGTCCGGGCCCAGGGGTATACTAGCCCTACACCGATTCAATCTGAATCTATTCCGGCAATTATGCAGGGACGGGATGTTATAGGGCTGGCCCAAACCGGTACCGGTAAGACTGCGGCCTTTGTACTGCCAGTACTGCATCGGTTAATTTCCGGTGCGCGAGGGCAGGTAAGAGCCTTGATTATATCGCCTACCCGTGAACTGGCGGAACAGACCTGTGAAAATATCAACGTGTCAGCCCGTTATACCAGACTGCGTTGTATTTCAATCTACGGCGGAGTCGGTATGGAGCAGCAGAACCGGGCTTTACGACGGGGAGTAGAGATAATAGTTGCCTGCCCCGGCCGGTTGCTGGACCATTTAATGAGAGGGACCGTTGATTTGTCTCAGATTGAAGTCCTGATTATCGATGAAGCCGACCGGATGTTTGATATGGGTTTCCTGCCCGATATCCGTAATATTGTCAAATGTCTCACCCGGCCTCATCAAACGCTGCTCTTTTCAGCTACCATGCCGGAAGATATCCACCGGCTGGTACAGGAGGTACTGCATGACCCGTTAACCATCAAAATAGGGCATTCCGTTCCGGTAGAGAGCGTATTCCATGCCCTGTTTCCAGTCCGACCGCACCTGAAAACGGAATTATTGAAAGAGATCTTACGATCTACAAAAACTAATTCTGTAGTCGTATTTACACGTACCAGGCACCGGGTCGAACGTGTGGCTGAGCAGCTTTCCAGATCCGGCTACAAGGTAGCTTCCCTGCAAGGTGATATGATGCAGAATAAGCGTCAGGCAGCCCTGGACGGTTTTCGTGACGGTTCTTCGAAAATTTTGGTAGCCACAGATATCGCAGCCCGGGGATTGGATATCCTGAGCATATCGCATGTCATTAATTACGATATGCCGGATACCGCTGACGCCTATACCCACCGAATCGGTCGCACAGGACGTATTAACAATAGCGGGGAAGCCTTTACCCTGGTAACCGAAGAAGATAAGGTCATGATTAAAGAGTTGGAGCGTATTTTTAAAAAGCCAATCGAAACCCGCAGGATACCCGGCTTTAATTATACCGCCAAAGCTCCTGAATCAATCCAAAACCGTCCGTTCCACACGGAGATGAAAGGGATTTCTCATCCCGCATGTCAGGAAAGGATAATACGCCGGGAAAGACCGAATAGAAGAGAGCGAGTTGGATCAAGGTAAGTTGAGAGCGAATCCCAAATTAGAGGAGTAAAGATCATGAAAATTTACGTGGGAAATCTTTCCTATCAGGTAACCGAAGAGGAACTGCGGCAGGAATTCGAAGCTTATGGGGCAGTAACCTCGGCGAGTATTGTAATTGATAAATACGATAATCGTCCCAGAGGGTTTGCTTTTGTGGAAATGCCCACTAAAGCTGAAGCTGAAGCAGCTATCACCGGACTTAACGGCAAAGTGCTGCAGGATAAGTCATTGATGGTTAATGAAGCCCGTCCTAAATCCGATTCCAGGGGGCCCTCTGGTAATCGGGGTTCTTTTAATAATAGAGGAGGACACTCCGGCGGCAGACAGAGTGGAGGATTTGGCGGGCGAGGAAGATCGAACAGGTATTAATCCCTGAAGGATTAATGGCAGAAAATATTCTCCTGACATCCAGCCTCTGCCCGGTAAAGAGTTTTTCGGAATTGCCGGAAAAGGTCAGGAGGTCCATTCAAGTAGCTCTGAACCCTCTTGATCCCGGTGAAAAAGGCATTAAACCTGCCGGGAAACTGATAATCCTGTGATACCGGCGTTCAGGCTTTTTGGGCTTTGAGTATATGTGCGAATGTCTCTACCCTGGTCCTCAGGGAGGCAGCGCCGTAAATCCTGTTATCAGCCAGGTCGAACTCGAGGTCAAGGGCAGGCAGTCCGGTCTTTTCCTCCAGATATTTTTTGGTAACGCAAGAGAATAATGAGACCGGACGGCAGTGATAGAGATAATTTATAATGAAACCATCCAGTTTCATTATCTGGGCACTGGTCCCGAGACGCTTGACTGCCGCGTCGGTGCCATGATATCCTCCCTTTGACATCTGGTCGTAAGCCAGCATATCGGCAGGTGCCGTATAGTTTGGTTGGCGGGGTCCGGGTCCTGTTTCCATCTTTGCCCCTCCCGCCAGTATAACTGTCAGGGGTACGGCCAGTCCGCAGCTTTCTATAAGACGTGTTACGGTGGGGTCCGCAGCGTGACCTTGCAGGATCATGACCCTGGGAGCCCCCTTTTCCGTCACACCCTTTCCTGCTTTTACCCTTTCCCTTAGCTCATCGACCAGGATTTCCATGGCCTTGATGCCCTGTTCTATTCCCCGGCCCGTCGAGGAACCCGTAAGCGGTTCCAGTAACTCAAGCTCAACCACACTTACCGGTACCGGGTCGGCTTTCATCAGTTCGAGCAGATCCGATAAATTTTTAACGAAGGCCTTACCGCTCTCCCGGGACTTTTCCCAAGCAGCGGGGGTGATCTTTATACCCAGGACTTCTTCAGCCATTTCGAGGGCCTGATTTATCTGGGCGCCCAGATAATCAACCCTCTCCGGAAGGAAATTGGGGTATTCTCCCCATTTTGAGTCCATAACGCCGTCAATATAGGCTATGGGTACTCCGAATTTAGCCGCTACATAGTCATCGGCTTTGGAGCCCATATCACAAAAGTAACTGGAGGCCAAAGCCAGGTCAGGGACGGGTATGATCCCTTTCGCCAGTGCGCCCACTTTGACCTGCCATAACGAGCACAAAGCATGTCCCGGAGGCAGTCCGTTGGCTTCACCCGCCTCTACCAGAGGGGTAACCCTGTTGAAAATCTGACCCAGGGTATGACATAGAATCATATCCGGAGCGCAGACATTGATATTATCCGCAGAAGCGCTTATCACCAGGCCCGGACCCTGTATGGCGGGAAATCCGAAGTAGATGATTTTCTTCCCTTCATCCCTGGCCAGTACCAGGTCTATCAGCTCTTTCAGCCATGCCCCCAGAAGCATTCTTACGCCTTTCAGGGAAACATCATGGTTTTGCCTTACCCAGTTTACGGCCGTGGCTGTTTCCACGGTCCCGATTCCCAACCTGGTAAAACATTTCTCGATCCGGGGTCTCTCTTCTTTTATTTCTTCTATTTCAAAGCCGCAAAGCTTGAGAAGCTCATCGTAATATTCTGACATGATTCATCTCCTCAATATATCGATAAATGTATCGATACGAGTTTTGAGAGGGCCGTTTTCCGTCGCATCGTATTCGGATTCCAGCGTGAGCATATTCAGTCCGGTCTCTTTTCTCAGTATTTCGGGGAAGAAATAGGACTCTACTTTATAGGATTCCCGGTAAAGAAGCTGGTACCAGACCAGTCCGTCCACTTTGTAATCCCTGGATAACTCTATCAGGAAATTAAGGCGCTCGGTCCCGGGTCGGAACCAGCCGGGACACACCCGGTCCATAAAATACGATTCGGCCAGATTGGCTATGAGGTCCCCTTCAAGACTCACGTTGTTCCAATATGGGCGAATCCCTTCAGCAAATTCCTCAACCGCCACTATACCCCCGGCGGCCTGGATAATATCCATGACCTTTGAGTCCCCTTCAGCGAGGGTTGACCCGGTTAATAGAATCCTGGGGGCTTCTTCAGGCGGAAGGGCGCCGTTTTTCACTTCCTCGATGAATGATTGGAGAATTTCCACCATCACTTTTTTATCGGCCAGCAGTGAGCCGTGATTAAGGTAAACGAAGTCCTTTGCGGAAATATAAACATTTTTTGATTTTCTCATCAGGCTGATTTCCCTGAAAAGCTCACGCTCCCGGTTGCACAAAGAAACGGATTCTTTCAACCTCGATTTGGTGATTTCCACCCCGGTGAAATCCTCAAGTTTTTGCTTAAGCCTGGTTATGCCTTTGAGATAGTAGCTGATGGCAAACCTGTCCTTGACGTGGGGGACGCCAAAGACAAATGATTCAATCCCGGAAGTGTAATAGCCCAGGGTATTTGAAAAAGCCCGGACATGATTATCCGTTACGGGTACCACAATAATATCGGCAATATTATAATAAGGATCCTTACCGGAGGTAAGATAACCTATCTGGCTACGCCAGAAGGGGTCTATCCACCGGCAGATATAAGCCCCTGCATCGCTTAATGTTTTACTATCTCCCGCCCGGTTAAAACAGAGCGGAATGGCATTGCAGGCTAATGCGATTTCTTCCGGGAAGTAGCCTCCGGCGGGATATCCGATTATCTTTTGTCCCCGCCCCCTGGCTTTACTGATATCATCGAGGCGGGTCTTTAGATGCTGTTCAAGCCTTTCCAGAGCTTTCAATTGCAACTCCTTCCGGTAATGCGTTTGGAATACATCACCGTTGTATATCTATAAACCTGAGCCGGGAATCAGTATGTTTTAAGCCAGTCTTAATTATAACTTAAATTTCATATTCCTTCAGCCCCCTTTTTTATGGGTATCCCTATTTTTTCTTCAGAATCCGGGTCTTCATTCTTATATTTACTCCCCATGAGAGCAAAATGAGGTCTGTTGTCCAGTATAATATCGCCATTTTGAGGCACCCAGGTCCCGAAAATATACTGATATGTTTGGGGTACTACGCTGAAGGGCCTTGGTGCAGAAAGACTGAATAAAGTCCGCCTGGTAAAATCATGGTCTCCATTTCATCAGGGACGGAATCAAAGTCCTTTACTTCAACAGCCGCCCACTTTTCGAATTGAATTTCAGTGTCGAATTTGCCGAAGAAACCGTCAGGGTAAATTTCAACCGAATACAATTCAGAACCCGTTTTATTCTTTATCTCTTTTAGTCCCGGCATGAAACTATGCCATAAATCAAACGTTTTATTATCGGAATAACTCATTTTAGTCCGTTTCCCAATTAATTTCTTCTCTTTTAGTGTTTCGATTCTCGATTGCATATTCAGGTCCTTCGTCAATGGCTGATCTATAAAACTTATACTAAAACATTCTGTGTCCCGTCAAATTGAAACATATTTGGACCAGCAACGTCCTGGAGCGGGAACCCGTCAGTCTGGAGTTCTTGAGGGGGTACCGGTTGGCTAAGAGTTGGGGAAAGGATTGAATTATATAACGATTAGAGTTAGGATACGGTCAGAGATATTTCCACCAGCTTCGGGACAAGGAACTGGTCAAATCCAGAGTTACTCTCAGGTTATTTTAGACTGAGTACTGTACGGCTTGCCGGCTGAGTAATGAACAGCTTTTGATGTACTCTTAATATTGCTATCATTATCAGCAGTATGCCGAAAAGAAACGGGCGACTATGCACATCCCCCGCAAGCCCGGTGAGCAAATCGAAGTTGGTTGGGCTGGATAGACTGCCTCCATCATTAATGATGAAACGGCGAAATCATAGCTGCCTATAGCTTCGTATCAGCCCTTTCCTATAGCCAATATGCCTATGTGGAAGCGTTCCTTACCCAGGACCAGGAGAGCTGGATTGCGGCGCATGTCAATATGTACCTTTTCTATGGAGGCGTTAGCAAAGTATTGGTTCCGGATAATCTCAAAAACAGGAGTTGAGAGAGCTGACTGGTACAATCCCAAGATAAATAAGACGTACCATGAAATGTCCGAGCAATATGATACCACAGTCGTACCAACTCGTGTCAGAAGACCCTAGGAAAAGACCAATGCCGGGTAATATTTCCACCTGGATTATCGCTGCTCTGCGTAAGCAGCAATATTTCAGCCTGTCAGATTTGAACCGGGATATTCGTAAAAAACTGGAGGCTTTTTACCGCAAACCCATCCAAAAGAAAAACGGCAGCAGACTAAGCTTTTTTCTGGAGCAAGAAAAAGCCTTTCTGCTGCCTCTTCCGAAAACTCCATATAAAATAGCAACATGGAAAATCGCTACTGTCCAGATAAACTACCACATCGCCGTAAACAAGATGAATTATTCTGTACCATACGAATATATCAAACGGCAAGTAGATGTCCGAATCACCCGTCAAGTCATTGAAGTCTTCTTCAATAACCATCGTATCTGTTCCTAGACTATATGGTTATCACGGTCAATACAGCACTTTAGAAATCCATATGCCGCCGGATCATCAAGCCCACATTGCCAGCATTAACTACACAGCCCAAAGAAAATTGGACCAGGCTCTTATTTCCAGTCTGGTTACCTGCAATTATGTCGCTGAAAAACATAACGTTATCATCACGGGTGCTACCGGCTCAGGGAAATCCTACCTCGGATGTGCCCTTGGTATAGAGGCCTGCAAGCAACTTTATTCGGTCAAGTATATTCGCCTGCCTGATTTGCTTACTGATATGGCTATCGCCAGAGGTGAAGGCACCACAAAAACCTTGCTGAATCAATATCTCTAAGTAAATCTGCTTATTCCGGACGAGTGGATGTTTGTGCCCTTAGAAGAAAATGAGGCCAGAGATGTGCTGGAAATCGTTCATTATAGACATAAGAATGCTTCCACTATCTTCTGTACTCAATTCGCCCCGGCCGGATGGCATACCAGGATTGGTGAAGTTACACGGGCAGAGGCGGTCCTGGATAGAATAATGCACGATTCATACAGGATCGCGATTCACAATGCAGACAATAATACTTCTTTGAGGGAAGTATACGGGATGAAAAGTACGGATTAACCCGAAAAAATCAAATTACTTCTGAAGTGGTTCTGATCACCGGAAAGGTGGCTCCCGAAGTTCCGGAACAGTAGCTCTATACTAACTGGAACTGCGGCTCTCTCGCACCGGCGTAGACACATTACTCAAGCTAAGTTACATTTCTATGACATTAGTAACTTTATTGTGAGTTTTAATTTAATATTGTATATAGTATAATCGGTAATAAACATAACTATAAACTCTTCTAGATGCTAAAAATTGGGGGTCAAAAGATCCTTTTGAATATATTAATCCATTGAAGTGCGAGTAAACTCCAAGTTTAAGTAGAGATGTCTTTCTCTAGGAGGTTGCTATGTTGAACAGGATAAAAACCGCAACAAGCTTAATAGTAATCCTTTCCATCATTGCGAGTAGTTTTTATTTTCCGACAGAGACATCAAGTGCAAAAGAGGCTCCGGAGCAAGAGCAGAATCTGAATTGGAATATCGAAAAAGGAAACTCTAAACTGGATTCACAACTGGAACCTTTGATCGCGGCTAAAGACCCCGAACAATTTAAGGTTTTTGCTCAGCAGAAAAGTATTGATATTTCTGAGGAGCAAATTAGAGTAGTTATTGAACGCTCAAAAGGTGATCTGGAGGCAATCTTTCACGAAGTTGAAGCTATCGGGTCGATAGAATCTACCTACGAAAACTTATTGCAAGTCATGGTTCCTGTTTCGCAACTATCCGCTCTTGCCGATATACCGGGGGTTGATTTTGTTCGATTACCATATAAACCTTTGGAAGACACTATTAGCGAAGGCGTAGTTTTATCCGAAGCAGATTCGTGGCATTCCGCCGGTTATGCTGGAGCCGGAGTAAAAATGGCGATTATTGATACGGGGTTTGCCGGTTCTGACACTCTTCAGGCACAGGGGGAATTGCCTGCTTCTGCAATCTTGCATTGGACGCCTAGTATTGGGGGGCCGGGTTCCTCTTCCCATGGCACCGCCTGCGCAGAGATAGTCTACGATATGGCACCGGGAGCACAGCTTTACCTGGTTAATTTTAGCACTGAGGTTGAACTTGGAGTTGCCGTGAACTGGCTTATCGATGAGCAGGTGGATATCATCACTCACTCCATCGGTTGGCCAATAAGCGGCCCCGGAGATGGCACCGGGCCAGTCTGCCAGGTTGTAGATGATGCACGAGCTAACGGTATCCTGTGGGTAAATTCAGTTGGGAATTTGCCCCAAAGACACTGGCAGGGAAATTTCACCGATACAAATGGGGATGGAATACATGAATTTGCCTCCGAAGATATTGGTAACACGATTTTTATTAGTGGCAACCTTCCTGTTACTATTGCTCTAAAATGGGATGACCCTTGGGGAGCTTCCGCCAATGATTATGACTTGCTCTTGTGCGAGAGTTCAGGCAAAATCATAACGTATTCTGCTAATATTCAGGATGGAAATGATAATCCCGTGGAAGCATTTAGTACCAACTTTGTTAATAATGGTTATTATTTTATCGTAATCATAAAATACGGCAACCCATCGCCAAGCAATTTTCATCTGTATTCTTTTGAACATGACCTTCAATACCAGACATCTACCAGCAGCTTTTCCATACCGGCCGATTCAGAAAATGCCCTGGCTATAGGCGCAGTGCCTTACACCAATCCCTCAACACTGGAAAGCTTCAGTTCTCGAGGCCCAACTAAAGATGGTCGGATCAAACCGGACCTGGTAGCGCCGGATGGAGTTAGCACGCAGAGCTATGGTACTAGCGCGTTTACCGGAACTTCAGCCTCCGCTTCTCACGTTGCCGGAGCAGCAGCGTTAATCAAAGAGTTACACCCTGAATACAACCCCTCTTACATTCAATCATATCTTGAAGAAGGCGCAATCGATCTGGGAAATCCCGGGAAAGACAATCTCTTTGGAACAGGCAGGATATGTTTACAGGAGACATTATTTGATGGACTGGTAATAGAGCAATTAGGCCCAGCCGAATCCGAATGCACATCTCTGGCGCTGGACGAATTCAATAATCCGTATATTGCCTATATTGACAAAGATGATGACAAAATCAAATGCATCTCATGGGATGGGTCAGACTGGCAGACTGAAGTAGTGGATGATGAGTTTGTAAACAGCGAACATCCCGTATTGGCGCTCGATAATTCCGGACAGCCGCATATTGCCTATACTTGCCATCAAGACCTGCAATATACTCATCGAGATGTTTCTGGCTGGCACAGACAAACTCTAGATACCGGTATATCAAGCAACCCTGACATCTCATTAGATGGTTCAGGGAACCTGTATATAACTTGTTCCGATCAAAATTTCGATTTAAAATACCATCACCTGGATATCCATGGATGGCACATGGGATTTGTGGACCAATCGGCTGACTATGTTGGATTGTTTAACTCATTAGCTTTGGATAGTTCCGGATATCCGCATGTCAGTTACTACGATTCAGAGCCTCAAGGTGATTTAAAATATGCCCGCTGGGATGGTGTCAGCTGGTATATTGAAACGGTAGACAGCGCCGGCGATGTGGGACAATTTACATCTCTGGCACTGGACTCATCCAGTGAACCACATATAAGCTATTACGATGCTACAAACAGGGACTTAAAATATGCTTTCCGGGACAACACTATATGGAAAATACAAACTGTAGACAGCTCCGGTTACGTTGGGGAATATAGCTCCCTGGCACTGGATAACACTGGCTGTCCTCATATTTGTTATTATGATGCCACTAACGAAAATCTCAAGTATGCAGTCTGGAAAGATAATTCGTGGTGTATTAGAAGCCTGGACACCGCTGGTGACGTAGGAAAGTATGCCGCACTGGCACTTGGCCCGAATCAGGATTCCCATATTTGTTATTTTGACGAAACAAATGATACCCTAAAATACTTCCATCAATTGGCCACTCCACCCTCAATGAGAATTCTAACTGACCCCGAGGAACAGTATTTTAGTTCTGCTCCCATCCTTTCTCAAGTTCGCTTCGATGCTTACACAGGCTTGGATGACGGCTGGTATCAGTTGGACTCCTATACCGGGGAATGGACAAACATCTTCTCCGATATACAAGACACTTATTTTGACATCAGAGAATGGGAAATTCCGGGATTTGGCGATTTATCTGAAGCCAGCCATATCATCTATTTTAGGGCTTCTAATGATGACGGGGAGATAACCGGGGGAAATGGCGAGTTAAAATGGCAATTCTATAAAGATATTACCCCACCTTCCCAACCGGTTGATATTACAAGCACCAGTCACATTGTTGAGGTCCTTTCAGCAGATGATACCGTGGAAATTACCTGGGTCGATGCACTTGACGAGTTGAGCGGACTGGATGGTTATTCCATGCTCTGGGATAATAGTCCGGACACCTTACCTGATGATATCCTTGATATTGAGGAATCGATACAGTCTACCGTTAGCCCGGAGTTATCCGGCGGCAGCAATCATTATTTTCATATCCGTAGCAAGGATATTGCCGGAAACTGGCAGACTGACGCGTCCCATTCAGGGCCTTACTTCATCATGAACAAGCCCGTTATGGAACCAATTACAGAAGCACAAGGTCAGTACTATAGTTCATCGCCTTGCTTGTCAAATCTTGCCTTCTATGATGAAGCCGGGCTGGATGCAGGCTGGTATCAAATGGACTCCTGTACCGGAGAATGGGCCGATCTTTTCACCGATCTTGCCGGTGATTCATGGATAAGTCAGGAATGGGAAATTCCCGGATTTGAGGCTTTAGAAGGAGGCGGCCATACCATCTATTTTAAGGCATCAAACGATGCCGGTCTTACAGGCGGAAAAAATGGTAAGTGGAAGTGGCAGTTCTACAAAAAGGGAGGGAGAACAGGAAAAATCGTTTTTGATTCTGATGAGAGTGGTTATTACGAGATTTATTCGGTAGATGCTGATGGAAGCAACCGGAAAAAGTTGACCGATCTTCAGACTGAAAGTCATCAACCGGTGTGGTCGCCGAATGGCAGGAGTATTGCTTTTGCATCTGAATATGGTAACAACAGGTACATCTTTGTAATGAACTTTAACGGTTCGGGACTAAAGCCAATAACAAGCAGCTATTTTAGCGATAATCCAGCCTGGTCACCTGACGGCAGAAAAATAGCCTATGCATCGGCAAGTTTCGCTAATAATCCGGCCATATACGTTATAGACGCAGATGGATCTAATCCTGTCCGTTTAACAAACAATTCATTTCCAGAATACAATCCGGTCTGGTCTCCGGACGGGACCAAAATCGCTTTTGAAAGATATATGGATAACAATCACACGGATATTTGGGTTATGAATATAGACGGCACTGATATGAGGAACCTGACCAACGACCCCGCCGACGATCGTGAACCCGCCTGGTCTCCAGATGGAACTAGAATTGCTTTTACATCTAATAGGAACAGTAACCATGACATTTACCTCATGGATGCAGATGGAACAAACGTAAAACGTTTAACGTCCCATCCCAACATGGGTAAGGATCCATGCTGGTCTCCGGACGGAACAATGCTAGCCTATAGCGGGCATTCAAGCAGTGGCTGTTCAGGAATATTAATAATGACTGCCGACGGCAGTAACCCAGTACAGGTAACCAGCAACTCATACAATGATATACATCCGGACTGGATTTCGAAGGAAATCTTTGATGTAGATATTAATACCCTGGATGCTACCGAAGTAACCGGCAACTCGGCACGCTTAAATGGCAACCTTGAAGACCTAGGTATAGAAGACAAAGTGGAAGTATCTTTTGAATGGGGTACCGGTTCGAACGATTATTCCAACCAAACTGTTGCCCAGGAAATGTCCCAGCCGGGCGATTTCCATTTCGACCTGAGCGGACTTAATCGGGGTACAACTTATTTTTACAGAGCTAATTCCGTCGGGATTAATACATGCTACGGTTCAGAATCATCTTTCGAGATAGTGAGTTCTGACCAGGCTCCCCTACCAATGGGAAAAATCGTGTTTAGTTCCGAGCGAGACGGAAATTCCGAAATTTACATTATGAATGGAGATGGGAGCCAGCAAACCAGAGTAACGAATAGCAGCGTCGCTGACATTTTCCCTTCCTGGTCACCGGATGGAAAGAAAATTGCCTACATGTCCGGGCCCGGGGGCAATAATGATATCTATATAATGGATGCCGACGGCAGCAATGTGGCCAATCTAACTGAAGGTTCAAATAGCTGGCACCCATCCTGGTCCCCTGATAGCTGTAAAATAGTTTTCAGCTCAACAGAAAACGGTGATTCGCAGATTTACACAATGGACTCCGACGGTGCTAATAAGATACAGCTCACACAATCGGGCGTAAATATCCGGCCGGACTGGTCGGTTGATGGAAAGATTCTTTATGTTTCTAATAGCGCCTCTCAGAATGTTATCTTTATCATGGATGCAGATGGCAATAACAAAACCCAGATTACTCCCGATGGAAGCCAGGCGTTTTATCCAAAATGGTCGCCGGATGGAACCAGGATAGTTTATTCATCCAACCGGGATGGACATGATGAAATATTCATGATAGATTCCGATGGCTCCAATGAAACGCGTCTTACCTCTAATAGTGTTTACAGCGTTTATCCTCAATGGTCATCGAACGGGTCTCAAATTGTTTTCACTTCGGCTCGAGATGGAAATCCTGAAATCTATACTATGGATATCGATGGAAGTAACGTCAGCAGATTAACCAATCAATCGGAAGGAGACTTCCATCCGGATTGGACCGCTACGGCCGTTTCAACTCTGGGAGTAACCGATCTCGATACATATTCAGTGACTCTGAACGGCAGGTTGACATCATTGGGAGGATCAAGTTCCGTTAACGTGTCCTTCGAATATGGACCGACAGCAAATTATGGAAGCAACACCGCAGCCCGGAGTATATCTTCCATCGAAGATTTCTCCTTCGATCTAACCGGTCTGCTTCCAAGTCAAAATTATCACTTCCGAGCCAAAGCGGATAGCGGGACAGCAGGTATTGCTTATGGTGATGATATGACCTTCATCCCGGGTAAAATCGTCTTCACTTCTGAACGCGATGGTAATCCGGAAATCTACGTTATGAATCCAGATGGTTCTAACCAACAACGTCTCTCCGATTTCTCCGGTTACGATTATCAGCCGGCCTGGTCACCGGACGGCAGTAGAATTGCCTTCGTTTCCGAACGCAGTGGTCCTTATAATATTTATGTTATGAATGCTGATGGCAGTAACCCGGTCAGACTAACCACTGCTGATGGAGATTGGTGTCCCCGGTGGTCGCCGGATGGCAGCAAAATAGTGTTTTTCTCAGGCCGGACTGATACTTCTCAAATCTATGTGATGAATGCCGATGGCAGTAATCTAATTCAGCTCACAAATTCAGGAGCTAACCACACCCCGGATTGGTCATCAATCGGAAAAATATTGTATTTGTCAGACAACGGCGCTGAGAATGGCCTGTATTCTATGAACCCGGATGGCACTGATAAAATTAAGATTGATTCCGGGGTTAACCATCACTTCGATCCCAGATGGTCACCGGACGGAACCAGAATACTATATACAAACTCACTTTATGAGATCTGGGAAATGAATGCTGATGGAACAGGGAAGACTTTAATTAAAGGCAGCACTTCCAGCACTCCCGCATGGTCCCGGGATGGGGAAAAAATAGCTTTTGCTTCAAATTTTGATGGGAACTGGGAAATCTGCTTGATAGATTCAGACGGCAATAGTGAAGTTACTCTAACCGATAACACGGGATCTGACCATCAACCTGACTGGCATCCTTCCTGCCCTGAAGCCCAAAACCAGCCAGATGAAAATGGAAGGCGTAGAGGTGGCGGTGGAGGAGGGGGTGGTTCCGCTGAACAGGTTAACTTTGTAAGCACCAGCGGGTTTAACTCAGGCGCGAGTTTGAGGGTGGATGATACCGGTACTGTCCTGTCTTCCGCAAGCCTACAGGTTGTTGGTGGGGAGGCCACCCTGGATATCACCAAAGATACTAAACTGGTTGATGCTCAGGGTAAAGCTCTACAAACACTCTCAGCCATTAAGATGGAACCGCCTCCCATCCCTGTTCCCCAACAGGCCATCATGTCAGCCTATGATTTCGGCCCGGATGGAGCCATGTTCGATCCTCCTCTTATCTTAAGCCTGAAGTATGACCCTGCCGGCATACCAGGGGGAGCTGAATCAGGTAAGATCAAAATAGCTTACTGGGATGGAAATACCTGGATTGCTCTGGAGAGTACAATAGACCCGGAAGCCAATACTGTCTCGGCTGGCATCAGTCATTTCTGTCCATATGGCCTGCTGGTTGAATTGCCTACTCCCGCAGAGTTCACTATATCCGGGATATCTGCCTCGCCTGAAAATGTTAATCCCGGGGACCTGGTCACTGTTCAGGCCGAAGTTACTAATATCGGAGGTAGTGCCGGGACACATTCCCTGGTATTAAAGATTAATACAGTTGAGGTGGAAACCAAAGAGATTACTCTGGAACCCGGCCAGACAGAAACCGTGATTTTCCAGCTAAAGAGCAGTCCCCCCGGGGAATATATAATAGATGTTAACGGGAATAAAGGTATGTATATAATAAAAGACATGCCGCAATTACCAGCCCCCTTCCTTCCGGAAGGAACGATCTCCGCTCTTGAACCTGTAATAAGCCCGGATTCTCCACCGGTATCGGAGCAACCTATTCCATCTACCTCTGCTCCTGAGCCGGAAGCTTCATCATCTTCGAAAGCAGAAGAAAATGAATTTCCTTTGAGATGGATAATAATCGGCATATCACTGATGATTTTAGGAATGATTATAGGGATACTTATTGCCAGAAGAGAAAAATTGTTTCATGGCAAATAAGGAGAAATACCAAATCGTTATTTTGTTATCTTTAATTCAATCATGATGGATGGATAAAGGAGCGTAACCATTTCTCGGCTGCCGACGATGATAATAACAATGATCTGGATAGCCATTCTCAATATTTACCCATAATGAGACTGAAAATATATACATAGGTTATTAGAATGGTCCCTAATCTTCGTCCTGACCTTGAAATCGCGCTTTGACTGGAATAAGAATAATCATGGCAAAAGGTCGGGCTTGAAGATGAGTTGGGGTGCTGCAATTGCGTACTGTAAAAAGAAATATACACGTCTAAATATTCATTAAGCTTCTACCCTTGATGACAAGCCTGCGCACGTTTGGTAAGTGATGTCATTATTTTCCGGTGGTATAAATAAAATAAGTGGGTTAATAGACTCCTCTATTATTTTATGCTAATACGATTTCCGGTAACGATCCTCCTTCAAGGTATCTTTTCGCATTAAAAAATATTATCATGTAAAAAACGCAGCAGCGTCCGTACCGGTACATGCCGTGAGTATCGACGGTATATCAACGCCAACATTATGCATTTCAGGAGGAAAAAAGAGTATGTTAGAGAGAAAAAAAGGAATCCCGTCCGCTCCGGACAAAATAGAGGTACACAAACTCAACGATGCCATTCGGACCGTGCAATGCAACCTCCATCAGGAATCCCATTATGCGTACACTTCCTGGGTGATTACCGATGACGGCGTAGTGGTGCTGGATACCGGTTCGGGGACAGTCGCCCCCCTGGTTAAAGAGGAGATTGCCAGAGAGACGGACAAGCCTGTAAAGTATCTTATCTACAGCCACGGGCATTTCGACCATATCGGGGGTGCATCCGCTTATATGGACCAGCATCCGGAAGTTATCGGCCATGAGAACGTGATACCCCGCCTGGAACGCTATAAGCTCACCGGAGAATATATCCGGCGCATCATGCGGGTCCAGATTCTGCGGAATCTGCCGGTTACGCAAACCCGCATCATCTATCCCACCATAACCTACCGGGATGAGTACCGCTTCCAGCTTGGCGGGAAGACCTTTGAGCTGTTCCACGGGAATGGAGAGACGGATGACTGTACCCTGGTCTGGATGCCGGAGCTTAAGGCTGTATTCTGCGGCGACCTGCTGGAAGCCTCTTTTCCGAATCTGGGCAATCCGTTTAAGGTGATGAGATATGCTGCGGAATGGGCGGATACACTGGAGCGCGCCCTCGCTCTCAAGCCGGATTTAGCCATCGGCGGCGATGCGGTACTTACCGACAACCGGGAGATAACCGAACACTTTAATACCAATATCGAGCTGCTGCGGTTCCTTCAGAATTCGGTCATAGAGGCAGCCAACCAGGGTAAAAACCTCGAGCAAATGATTGAAGAAATTCAGCTACCACCGCACCTGGAGAACAGTCCTATCCTCCGTCCGTTATACTCCCGCAGGGAATTCGCCATTTACAATATCTGGAGACGTTATTGCGGTTACTTCGATTTTTCGCCTACCAGCATACTTCCCCGACCGAAAAGAGAGCTGGCCTCGGTGGCGCGGGGACTGATAGGTGACGATGAAGCCATCGTCCGAAAGGCTAACGACCTCATGAACAATGGACAGATGCAGCTCGCCCTGGAAACCCTGGATATAATATTGAAAGTGGATTATGAAAACGTACCGGCCCGCCGGCTGAGAATGGAGATACTCCAGAAGCTCGCCGATAACGATATCTGCCTTATGTCCCATAACGTCTGGGAGTACTTTATGGAGGAAGACAGGGAATTTCTGAAGTAGCATACCGCTGAAGGCGAATAATCTGCAATATGAATACGCTCGCGGGAGTTGTTCCGGGGTCTACCCGGCCCGTTTGAACCATATAGCCGTGACGATCGCCCCGATGCACAGCAGGACGCCGCCGATACAGGCCAGGATTATTTTGACGCTGGTATTCTCCGGGTCCGTCCGGACTGCCGCCTTTTCGGAAACGAAGAAATTCGCTTCCGCGTCGAACGCTGAAACGCTGTGGCTCCCGGGATACGGTTCGGAATGTTCTATAGCGATCGTATGCTTACCGGGTTCCAGCTTGATTTCGCGGGTGTATTCAAGATATCCGTCTATTTTAACGGGAAGTATGTAAGCGCCGGCGCCGCTTCCCGGGTTTTCCACGGTTATTGAAATAGTGGTTTGATCGTCCCGGGCGATTTCAGAGGGAACGACCTGGATACTTTCCACTACCAGCGGTAAAGCGGACGGACCGAAAAGCGCGTACCTGCCCGATTGTGCGATTTCAGCGGTGACCATCTTGCCTCCGGTATCGACTTTGCCCGGCAATGGATCCCATTTTCCTGTATCCGCGTTGAAACAAACGATGTAAAAATATTCCGGGTCAGTAACAACGTCATCATCCAGGAGGTCTGCCATGCCGTCGCCGTTGGTATCCCAGCGAATTACATCCGAGAGGACCGTTTCCCGGTAATGCAGTTTAAGAGTCGCCGGTGTTCCGGCATTTAAAGAGTCCGCCCTTATTTCATATTCCAGTCCTATGCGGCAGACTTCAGGGGGGATTTCCTCCGGATTAACGGACTCTGCCAGGGTAATGTCTTCGTAAAGCGTATATGTCGAATGTTGCTGCGTATTTCCATGAGGGAGTAAAAGCTCGGCCATGTTATCCGGAGATATCAGGAATCCGTCCGTTAAAGAAGCGATTGCGCCTGCCGGGCTATTGTCTTCAATATTTCCGACAGAAGGGGTATGGTTTTCATTATTTTCAAGGGCCGGACTATCGTATTCTATATTAGCGATGATTGTCAGGGGCGTCAAGCAATTTAATGAGGCGGTAACGACTTTGTTGACGGGATCCGCACTGCTTTGCGGTAATTCGACCCATTTCTTTGTATCTCTATCCAGGCGGGCGATAGCGAACTCCGATGTGTTCAGATTCTTATGGTCGGGACCTGTTATAAACGTGATATCGAAAATATTGATCGAACCGTCGCCGTTGATATCCCAGTCAGGACCGAATACCCAGACCTTTCCCTCACCGACGGTGAATAATTTTCCGTCGGCAATGGATGGGGAAGCACCGCCGTGATCGTAGTGCCAGACCTCGGCGCCGGTATCGGCGTCCAAAGCATATATGGCCTGGTAATCAAAGGCCATACCCGGTTCACTCTCCGGTTTGCCCGCGAATACCAGTCCGTCCGCGACCGCGGGAGAGCAACTCCAGTTGCCAACGCCCAGTTCTACCGGAGTCTGCCAGGTAATTGTCCGGGTTGAAACATCTATACAGTAAATGCGCTCTCCTTCGGTGGAGAATCCGTAAGCGCCACCGCAAACGTAAATCTTGCCGTTTTGGTATACGGGGGTGGAATCGGACCTTTCGATAGTAAGAGGCTGCCAGACCAGCTCTCCGATGCTGTCGCTATTGGTATCCTCGATGTCATAGGCCATGATTTCGCCGCTGCCATAGAAATTGTAGGTGGTCACCCATACCATATCTTCGGCAATCATAGCCGAGCCGCAGAAGTGCAGCGAGCGCTCCGCCTCCTAGATCAGAGCCCCGGATGCGGCGTTTACACAATAGAGATTGCCGCCGTAATTTTCAGCATAGCTGGTGAGAAATACCAGTCCGTCAGCGTCATCGTCATAATACGTGGGTGATCCCTGGGCGAGACCGTCAACTTCAAAATCCCAGATCCATGTTCCATCGGGGTTGGAGGTGTCGGCGTCCAGGCAATAATAATGATTACCATCCCAATCACCGACGTATACCTTGCCGTCGGCTGCCATGGGATTGCCGTTGACGGTATCATAGGGGTCCGGCAGGTCATAAGCCCAGAGCGGTGTCCCGGTCGAGGCATCAAAGGCATAGACCTTGCTGCCTGAAATGAATACCTTACCGTCATCGTAGACCGGCCCGGCCCATGAATCCCAGCTATCGCATCCGACTACATCCTTACTCCACACCTCGGCGCCGGTTTTTGCATTCAGGCAGCGGATGTAATCGCCGCAATTGACGTAGACATTGCCTCCGGCAACCGCCACGGATGATCCGTCAACAGCGCCGATATCCGGACTTGACCATAGAATCTGGCTCATAATATGCGGCGATTTACCGGAGGAATAACCGGTATGAAACGTGTCCTTGTGGAACTGTGGCCAGTCATCTCCATCCGCCGTTACTGAAGACGGCAACAGAACGATGCCTGTTATCACGAGAGCAAGCAGTATCCCTCGAATGAGCCTTATTTTCCTCGATGTTTGCATATTTTACCTCCAAATAGTTGCTGCATATATTAGAAATTTAAATTATGAACTTTATGGGAATGTGTTGTTACGAATAGCGTTTTAATTCATTTTTCCGGAAATATTTATAATCGACAGACACGGGGAGAAACAACCGCAAAAATTAAATTATTATTGATTATAAACAATAATTATTACATTGTCAAAAGGTAAAAACTACCAGTAATCATTTGTATATATGCTTGTAGTAAGTTATGAAAACAAATAGGAGGATCACATAAGTGTAACTAATATTTATTAAAAACAATAAATATTGACAAAAAGCAGATATTCCAGACCATCCGGTATTGATTGGAATATACGGTGCATATGCTATTGGACTGAGGACTTATTGAAGTCCGGAATGTGATATCGATGTTTATGTTGCGGGAAGCAGTTTGTACTCACCGGGAAAAAATGCCAAAACAAGCAAAAAAGCAGGGCCATTCCCGGCTTCTCCGCTTTGTACTTTTGAGGTTAAGCGTTTATTTTCAGGCTTTCGGCCACGGCATAATAAATTGCATGGTCTTCATTTTCCATCTGCCGTTGACTTTGACATAGTCCGCTTCCTGCCGGCCCTGAGCATAGCGCATGGTCGGCTCTGAGTATGTCATGAATAACAGCCAGGAGGCATGGGCCTTTTCTCCGTCCACGCTGATTACAGGCTGGGCCGTTATATGGCCGTCTCTGGGGTTATTTTTGGACAGGACATTATAAAAGAACTCCGCAATGGCCGGCTTGCCCGTGAATATTTTTCCGGCGATGTTCGCCACCGCATCATCTACGAAACAGTCCAGCATTTCCTCGAACTGCTTGTTGCACAGCCAGTAGGTGTAATTGATATGTAACTGCTTGATTTCCTCGATGTCATTCAGCGCCTGTACCTGTTTTTCCAGGCTTTCCAGCCGGCTGATCTTTTTCTCCAGTTCTTCAAATGTCATAGCTATCCTCTCTGGTTATTTATATTTGTATTTAACATATGAAAGGGATTACTGTTTGATATACGGATATACGAGGATCTTTGGATATACCGTACTTTACGCCAAAGAGAGGTTTGATGTCAATATAAGGAGGCAAAATCTCAATCACTCATAATTTAGCAATTGTATTTTTCCTCAAAAGAGGTTTTTGATGATATTCGTTCCGGCAACGAATGTCCCGATAGAGCTTCCGATGTTTGCCATAATGACGACGGCAAGCGCTTTGAGAAAGCGGTTTTTAAAAAACCTTTTAAAGCTCAAGATGTCTTGCGAAATATTATTAATATCCCGGACTGTGGGTTTTCGTACCGATGCTTCGACAAGGCCGGCGAACCAGCCGCAGGCCAGAAACGGATTCATGGAAGTAAAAGGAGCGGCGACAAGTGCCGTCAGAATACTGAGTGGATGACCCAGTACCAGAGCCGTAAACAGGGCTGCCAGCACACTGTTCCAAAATACCCATATCGATAATTGCTGAAGTCCGGTTTGTATATTAATGGCAAAGCCGTAAATAAAAAGTCCCAGGATTATAACCGGAATAGACCAGCCAATTATTTTAAAAACGGGGCTGCCCCGGGGTACCTGCGTGATCCTGCCAATATCCTGCTTTTTAAATATTTCTTCTTTCACGCCTGGGATATGCGCACCGCCAAGAATGGCTACAACCTTTTTGCCGGGGGCATTTTTAATCTTGTAGGCCAGATACTGGTCTCTCTCGCTTATAAGGACTTCACCGATTACGGGGAATTGTTTGCGCATCTCCGCAATAATTGATTCCAGGTTTTCCTCTTTCAGTAATTCATTTACGTCTTTGGTGGATAATTCGATTCCTTCACCAAAGGAAAAGAGCATACTCAAGAACAGCTTTATCTTTCCCCAGACACCCAGTTTGCGCCATATACGCAGAAAGGTAGTCTGAATATTGCGGTCTGCCAGTACCAGTTCGGCGCCGGTTTCCCCGGCGCTTTTAATACCCTGGAGCATTTCCTGTCCCACGACAGTCCCCAACTGCCTGGCTATTTTTTTCTGAAACGAACCCAGAACGATATTCGCTAACAGAAATCCTGTTCTTTTGGTCTTGATGACCTGAACAACATCCATGTGTTCCCATGATTTTGGATTTTGCAGGTTCTGGTAGCGGCCTTCATCCAGTTCAACACAGATGCTGTCGGGTTTTTCTTCATCGATGACTCTCTTTACAAGCTCAGCGCTTTCCTGTGAAACATGAGCGGTTCCTATCAGGATGATCTCTTTATCCTGGTAAGCTAACCTGGCTACGTTGTCTTCCATACTTCCTGTATTCCCCATTCTATATTGTTTAACGGAAAACGGGTCTGCTGAATCCTGATCCACAGCACACGCAGGGAACACATCTCCGGGCCCGGTCGGGATGATATCTCTCTATCATCTTTGATTCTAACATAAAAAATGATCCGGATTCATGCTTGATAATGCTGAAATGGCCGACTTGGAGAGTAATAAGTTGATCGGAACCGGTTTTTCCCGCTGAAAGGTATGCCGGAGGAAAGAGCAGTATGGTGTGAGTTTTATAACCGGGAAAGGCTACATAAAGCTTTAGGCAATACGGCGCCGTTTGATTTTGAGGAGAATACAATTGATAATAGTTTAAATTGCGATATATCCTGTCCGGGGGACAGGGCATTCTTGTGAGTGAAAGTCCCGTAACAGTCTATATACAATCTAAGGGGGTAGCGAATGGAGCAATTCAAACCAACTTACGATGAGGCGTTATCTCTGTTCAAGGAGTTTAACAGCAGTGAAAGCCTGCAAAAGCATGCTTACGCCGTAGAGGGGGTAATGCGCTATATCGCACGTAAAAACGGCGAGGATGAAGAAAAGTGGGGTATTATCGGTCTTATGCATGACCTTGACTATGAGCGTTTCCCCGAACAACACTGCCGGAAAGCCAGAGAGATACTTGAGGGGCGGGGATGGCCGCAGGAATATATCCGTGCCATAGTCTCCCACGGTTGGGGCCTATGCAGCGATGTAGAACCACAGACCAAGCTGGAGAAAACACTTTATGCTGTAGACGAACTTACCGGACTTATCACAGCGGCAGCAATCATCCGTCCATCAAAGAGTGTATCGGACCTTGAACCTAAATCAGTTGTAAAAAAGTGGAAAGACAAATCATTTGCCGCCGGTGTGAACCGGTCTGTCATTGAAAAGGGTATTGAGATGATGGGCGTCAGCAAGGCCGACCTGATCAGCGATACGATTATGGGTATGCGCGAGGTAGCCCGGCGTATAGGTCTGTGAGCGGTCAAACCCGTGTCGCTACTGCCGCCGGAATACGAGCGGAACAGCAACATTTTATTTGATGGCAAATACCGGCACTTCAGCCTGTATGGAGGAGTTACGGATAGTGTTAATAATCAGATCCCGGAAGGGGGAGCAGAAATGCTCCCCCTTCGATTTAGTGTGCTCGGCATGAGCGATAACCAGGTGGTGAAAGACCACTATAGGCTTGGCAGCAGGAACTATTAGCCAAGAGCAAGGGTGTCCACCGTGAGGTGGAATCTGAAAGAAGCTGGAGGCAAACTCCCGGCTCGATGAACAAAAACTGTATATAAGGCCGTCTTGGGATGGATGAGCTTGCTAAACAAAGCGAAGTCCAATACTGCCCGAGTCCCCTGCGGTAAATGCAGCGAGCAGATGGGAGGAAGGTTATCGATCTTACCCGAGGAGATCTGTCAGTAAGCTAAGAGGGATGAATTTCGTCAAATAGCAACCCGGATAGCAATGTCCGACTGAACCGGCAGAAGTCAGCAGAGGCCATAGTACCCGCCGGAGGCGGGGAAGGGCTGAACAACAGAGGTTCTGGAAACTTGAAAGAAACGACAGATGAACTAAGAAAGCAGAACACTGCCTGTGGACAGGCAGGCTTCGTATGGGAAGTAGGGGTGGAACCCCGAGGTAACGTGAAAGCGCTGAGTAAATCTGCGATAACAGAGAGAAGAAAGAACGACATTCAGGAAGAGGAAGGCTTACTTGAGCGGATACTGAGGAGAGGCAATCTGAACTCAGCCTACGCAAAGGTCAAGGCCAACAAAGGCAGCCATGGAGTGGATGGAATGACGGTAGATGAACTTCTATCTCACCTGAAGCAACATGGAGCGGAGCTCAAGCAGAGCATTCTAAAGGGAGAGTACCAACCCCAACCAGTCAG
>JAFGOB010000121.1 GCA_016926695.1 Dehalococcoidales bacterium
CTGGCCGGCCTGGCTGTCCTCCTGGCATCAGACGCTTCCAGTTACATCACCGGCCAGATAATTGCCCAGGATGGAGGGCGTTCAGCCAAACATTAATTTCAGGCAAATGGCAGACTACAACGGCCTCCCGAACGGGAGGCCGTTTTTCTTTTTTCGAGGACCATAAAGGATACGAGTTGTTGTTCCTTGTGGAGATAATGGTGGGCGGCAATGGATAGTGGACAGAACTAAAACCTTTGACTTAGCTCTCAACTTATGATCATTATACCGGCATGGGTCTGTGGAGATAGCGCAATCAAACACTATTATTCAATATGTAGCCCTATATAAGCCAATCAGCTATTCAGTCATAACGTGAGTTCAAGCAGTTTATTCTGTCTTTATGAAGCGCGATCAGTTAGCACCTATCTGATTCTGACACTGTTATTCCTTTGCCACCTGAAGGCGGCACCAGGCGTACAGGGCGTCATACACCTCAAATTGAAACTCCAGATTTTCCTCATCATCGGGATGTCTGATGCCGAATCCAATGGCTATTGCGTCCAGCCCGCGTCCTACCGGGTCAGTATCGATGTCCTGGGCAACATCAGCAGCATGGACAATCTTGGCAAGACGCAGCAAGGCTTTGTCTTTCAATTCATATTTTTTAATGATGGATTCAAAAGAGCATAGACCATCGTGATGGTCCAACTCGGCTTGACCCATGCAATCGAATGGAATAGCCCCGGTCTTTTCCGCTAGAGCCATTACCTGGCTGGCTGGCGCGAAAAGGAACTCGGCTTCGTTATCAACAAACCTTTTAATGAGCCACGGGCAGGCAACGCGGTCGACGTGAACGTGCGAACGTGTAATCCATTTCATGGTATTTGCCTCCTAAATTGATTTTGTATTTTCTTGGTTATTTGGAAGGTTCAATTACCCGGTTTTGAGAAAGCATTTGGTCTACCACTTACCCAGTTCTTTTAGTACCTTGACTACCCGCCATGTTTCGGCGCTGACAGCCGTACCGCCCATCACCACGGCAACAGATACTGCTTCCAATACTTCTTCTTTGGTGGCTCCAGCGGTTATCGCGTCCTTGGTCTGCCCCAGAGCACAGCGAGTGCAGCCTGCCTGAAGCCCGCAGGCAAGGGCAATAAGCCGTTTGTGTTTCAGGCTCAAGGCTCCGTCCTTATAGACCCCTTTGCGGAAAGTGGTATAGGCTGCCATAACCGGCAACTCTTCGTCGAATTCGTCCCTGAACTTGCCAGTTTCTGTGTAATAGTCTATCTGTTTTTCAATCATCGTCAACCTCCTGCAGTTATTGTTTTTCTAAATTGCGTGAGAAAGCTCGATACAAACCTTCAAAAAGGGATATTCCCTTTTCTTCAAGTTCGGAGTCTGATAAATCGGATGCCGACCATCCATCGAGAAGTCGTTCGATTCCGGCAATTTCAGGCCATATATAACGGTCATCGTGCAAATCTATCTCATGAACAATCTCTGCAATGGGCTTCAAACTAGGATTTTCAAGCTTAAATGAAAGCATCATTGTCTCAAATGTACACAGGTTGCCTCTATGCCCAAAATGGTCATTCTTCATATCGAAGGAGATCTCATCTGGCTCCGGACTATTTGAATAGCGGATGATGGCTTTGGGGTTGATGAAACGGCGAATGAGCCAGGCGCAGGCCATACGGTCGACGTGAGGATGGGAGCGTGTTACCCACCTGCTCTCCCGAAAATGTGCTACTTCTGCATGAGAAACGGAAATGCCCTTTGATGTAGATGGTGAGATAGAACGCTCGATGCCATCCAGTAACGATGCCAATCGCTTCCCTTCCGGGCACGCGAAATAATCGATGCGCAAGACATCGTTGTACTGCTTGCGCAGCCTGCTCAAAGTGTCGTGCGCCTGGGAGACGTCAACCTTTTTTCTATCGGTGAGACTTTTAGTTAAGTCAAAAGCGTGGGTTTCAATACGGCGGTAGTCTTCCATCCTTGCCGAATGGAACATTGCTATTACCTGCTGGTCTGTGAGTCCTTCAATCTGAGTAACCCGCATAGTCATAGCCTCTCCATTCGATGTCCTAATTTCCTGGGCTAACCATTGGAAAGCCTCAAGGCATTCATCGCGGGCAGGAAGAACCTGAACACTACCAGCTATAGTAATAGAACCAAGACGACGTAAACGACGCCATATTGCCACCCGGGGGCTTGATCCTCCCTTAGTCGGAAGAGAATAGGAAAACGCTATCCACTCCATAAAGCAGAGTGTAACATATATTACTAACCATTGCAATTACCGTTACTTAGTGATAATATAGGCAAATGCGAATACGAATCTCCCCATTTATGTTCCTTTGTATTATGGGTGGTCTGGCCATCTGCAGTTCGACGATGGCGAAAAACCCGGTGCTCCCCCTTTTCATTCGCTCTCTTGATGTCCCGATTTCTACGGTGGGATTTATCGCGGCTACCTCGACAGTTGTCGGTATCGTTGTCAGCCTTCCTGCCGGTATCCTCTCCGATATTGTAGGCCGGCGGAGAGTAATCCTCCTCGCAGCGATGGTATTCGCTACAGCTCCATTCCTTTATCTGCTGGTCAATGAGCCGTGGCACCTGGTCGTCGTTCGCATTTATCACGGTTTCGCCACTGCCATTCTAGGCCCGGTGGCAATGGCTGCCGTTGCTGACACCTATGATAAGAACCGGGGCGAGAAAATGGGGACGTACTCTTCGGCAACGATGGTTGGTCGTTTCATAGCCCCGTTCGTGGGAGGAGCCCTTATCTTCGGAAACAATTTCAGCTGGGTCTATCTAGTTACCGGTGTTATGGGTGTGCTGGCGCTCCTCGCTGCTCTCCGATTACCTCTTTCGACCAGTACCTCCCTGTCAGCCGGGCGGGTACTTAGAAGGGAACGAAGCGAGATATTGGGAGATATCCTGACCATCATCAGGCATCCCGGAATACTCCTGACCAGCCTGGTGGAAGCTATCCAGTATTTTGCCTTCGGCTGCCTCGAAGTGTTCATCCCGATTTACCTGAATGAGCAGGCAGGATTCAGCACGATCAGTATCGGGGCCCTTTTTACCATTCAGATTGTCGTTGCGACGCTGACCAAGCCGCTAATGGGCAGGCTGTCTGACAGGTATGGTCGCGGAGTAATGATTGTCGGGGGGCTGGTGCTTAGCGGCATCACTATGGCCTTTATGACGTATTCTCACAATTATCTACTACTGGCGATCCTCATTGGGCTGTTCGGGCTGGGGCTGGCAACGGTGACCGCATCCACTTCGGCTCTAATTGCTGACCTTTCCAGCTATTACAGTTACGGTAGTGCGCTAGGAATCGAGTCCAGTATCATGGATATCGGACATTCGACCGGGCCGATGGTCGGCGGACTCCTAATCAGTGCGCTTCACTATAACACTGCATTTGGTATCGTTGGATGCAGCCTTGTCATTGCCAGCATCGTATTCTGGGTGATAATGAAACGCCTGTGCCGGAATATGGATCTGAAGTCATGTAAGATATTCTAAGATTATCAGTGAAACTAAAAGTAGTCGCTTACGAATTATTCCGCTGAATAATAAAAAACAATTGTTTTACAACGTATGTATACAAAAGCTTAATGATTTCGAGTCCAGTGGTGGGCGGTAATGGATTTGAACCAATGACCTCTGCGATGTCAACGCAGCGCTCTAACCAACTGAGCTAACCGCCCGCGGACAATA
>JAFGOB010000122.1 GCA_016926695.1 Dehalococcoidales bacterium
AATCTGATGAACCGCCGTATACCGAACGGTACGTACGGTGGTGTGAGAGGACGCCGGGCGAACTAATCACCCGGCTCCTACTCGATTTAGTGTGCGAAAAGGGATGCCGGGTTGATCAATGAATTACATAGCGCAATGGTCATGGTAGATGGACTGAATGTTCATTATCTAACGGGCGGTCAAGGAGACCCTCTCCTGGTTGTCCACGGCGGTACCGGAGGCGCCCGGGACTGGCGTGATAATATGGAGCAGTTGACCGACAAATATACTGTATATGTACCCGATATGCCGGGCTACGGCCTGACAGGCTCTCTTTCCGTAGATTACCATGTTCCACAGGCTACCGACTTTCTTGAACGCTTTACCGGTACGCTGGGACTGAAGCGGTTCAGCTTATTGGGACATTCCTTCGGGGGAAGTATAGCCCTGAGCTACTCACTAAAATTCCCCTACAAAATTACCAAACTGGTGCTGGTAAGCAGCCTGGGACTGGGCAAAGAAATAGCCCTTTTTATCCGCTGGACCGCTCACAGACCGTTTTGCCTGTATACCGGCCGCTCGGTGCTGGCCGTAATGAAAGCAGCGAAATGGCTTATCAAGCGATTATTGCTGCCCTTTGATTTCGATCTTCCATTTTGCGAAAGCAGTCTTTCTCTGAGCACCGATGTAACCAGTTTTCGCGCACAGACAACCCAGTATTCCAGCCGTCTCTCCGAGTTGACCATGCCGACGCTTTTGATATGGGGAGCCCGCGATCCCGTGGTGCCCTTCAGGCATGCTTACCAGGCAGGTGAAGTAATACCGGACTGCCGGGTCAGGATTTTCAACGAGAGCGGGCACAGCGTATACCGTGAAAGATTCGACGAGTTCAACGAGACCCTGCGCGGTTTCCTGGGATAGCCAATTTCAGTAAAAGACTCCGACAATACCCCGCTCATTTGCCTGTTCCTGTTTCCGTCCGATTCCAATCGTAATGACTTTAAATTGCTTTGTCGTTACACTTCTTGCAATGACGAGTTAAAACAAGTGCTATTTATAATATATATTTGGTATCTTGCTGTTTCCTTTTTCATTAATATCATGAGATTCCCACGTCCCGATAAGGTGTAAAAGGATGTATCGGGACTCTGAATGGGTACCGTATTTCTATTCATGTGTCTCCATATATGGCTTCAAATACCAGCTTTTCCAACTTCCTGTGTCAAGTTGTAACCGGGTTAGCGCAAGGACGAGGAAAGTGCAGTGATATATTGCCCTGGCCTCTTCCCTGGTGACCGAAATGTAGAACATCCACACTTCTCTGTACCTTTCCACTTGCTAAAACAGGGGCAAAGCTGTTATAAAAGACAAGATGGGAATATTCTGTGACGGCTTGCCGAAAGGTCATTCCCGGTTACGGAGGAATAAAACCAAAAATTACTGCACGAAGGAGCCTGAAATGGTATCTGAGCGGGAAGAAGATAATATTACCGGGCAATTGGCTGAAATCGTTGGCCCCGAAAACGTTGTGAACAGGCCTGATATTGTGAAAAGCTTCACTGAAAGCCATAGCTTTGTTCAACCTGTAAAACCGCGCCTGGTAGTCAGGCCTGCCAGCGCAGGTGAAGTACAAAAAATCGTGCAGTGGGCCAATGAAACACTGGTTCCGCTGGTGCCGGTCAGTTCCGGTCCTCCCCATTTTTGCGGGGGTACCGTTCCGGGAGTATCCGGGACGGTAGTGATGAACCTGAGACGGATGCAGAAAATTATGCATGTAGACCGGAAAAACCGTATGATCCTGATCGAGCCGGGAGTGAGTTACGAGCAACTTCAGCCGGTGCTGGCCGCAGAAGGCCTCAGGGTTTCTACTCCCTTACTACCCCGGGGCAATAAATCGGTGATCACCAGCCTTCTGGAGAGACAGCCCACGCTGGTCCCGAAATACAACTGGTCTTTGCCGGAGCCTTTACGGTGCCTGGAAATAGTCTGGGGAAGAGGTGAAACGCTCTGGACTGGCGAGGCCGGTTCCGCAGTTCACTCACTGGAAAAACAATGGGCCAGGGGACTGGCGCAGATTGACCCCAAGGGACCCCTGGAGACAGACTGGTATCGGCTTGTTTCCGGTGCTCAGGGAAGTATGGGCGTTGTGACCTGGGCCTCGATCAAATGCGAACTGCTGCCCAGGGCACACCGACTTTTCTTTATCCCCGCGGATAATCTCGATAACCTTATCGATTCCGCCCGCAGGCTTTTAAGGCTCAGGCTGGGAGACGAGTTTCTGCTGGTCAACAACCTCACTCTGGCCTGTATTATTGGACGCGATACCGCTGAAATAGAAATGCTGCGTGAAAAACTGCCTTCCTGGTCGATCCTTGTAGGTGTGGCCGGCAGGGATATTCTGCCGGAAGAGAGGGTCGAGGTGCAGGAGCAGGATATCCGTGAGACCTGTCGGCAGTATGGCAACAGCCCTGTGGCTTCAATTTCCGGGATCGAAGGTGAACAGGTACTGGACACACTGCTGCGCCCTTCGGAAGAACCGTACTGGAAGCTCAAATACAGGGGCGAATACCGGGATATTTTCTTTATGACCACGCTGGACAGGACTCCTGAATTCGTAAAACTGGTCTATTCGCTGGCAGAATCGGTCAACTGGCCTGCATCGCGTATCGGCGTGTATATACAGCCGCAGCACCAGGGGGTGTCACATCATTGTGAATTCAGCCTGTATTATGATCCCGCTAATACGGCTGAAGCAGCCGGAGCGAGGAAACTTTTCGATCTGGTCAGTACCGCTCTGGCAGAGCAGGGGGCCTTCTTCTCCAGGCCTTACGGCAGTTGGGCCGATCTGGCTTACCGGCGTGATCCGCAGGCAGCGGCCCTTTTAAAGGACGTGAAGAAGATACTCGATCCGCGTAATATCCTGAATCCCGGGAAGCTGTGCTTTCCGGCGCGGGAGGTTTAATGAATAGAGTAGTTTACGACAGAACTGAGGGTGGTTATTGCTCAGTGAAGAAGTATACGGTCGCCGCTTACTACCGCGGGAAGTGTCCGGTCCGGCCCGGGCAGGCACAGTTGATGTATGAATTTTATCGTCCTGTGTAAAAAATCAGGAGGCAGGGGAATATGACATTAGAAGACTATCGTGCGGATATGCTGAGATGCACGCGCTGCTCGTACTGTAAATGGATCCCGATAGACCAGATAAAAAGCTGGCAGTACTCCAGGGGATGTCCCAGCATAGAGTACAACAAATTCCAGCCATACTCGGCCGGAGGCAGGCTCTCAGCCGCGCTATCCCTTCTGGAAGGGAGGAGCAGCTATACGCCGCGGTTCCTGGATATCGCCTACAAGTGCCTGCTTTGCGGTTCCTGCGATGTAGCCTGCAAGGTCTGCCGGTATGACATGGAGCCGCTTCAGGCCATGCGGGAGCTGCGGTTCAAGATGAATGCTGACGGGCAGTGTTTGCCGCAGCACCGGGTGCTGGTTGAAAGCCTGCAAAAAAACAATAATCCTCTGCAAAAGACGTCCACCGGGAGGGGTAAATGGGCTGAAGGATTGAAGGTCAAAGACCTTACCCGTGAAAAGGCTGAGGTGGTGTTCCATGCCGGTTGCCGTTTCAGCTACGATGAAGAAATCCAGCATGCCGCCCGGTCAGCCGTTTCGCTGCTGCTGAAAGCGGGAGTGGATGTGGGGATAATGGGGGAGGCTGAAATGTGCTGTGGTGGCCGGGTTAACGATATGGGATACCGTTCGCAGATGAAGGCCTGCGCCGAGCGCAATATAGACGCCTGGACCAGGAGCGGCTCCAGGACTATCGTTACCTCGTGTGCGGACTGCTACTATGCTATCAAACGGCTTTATCCCGAGCTTGGCTCCAGCTTTGAAGTCCTGCATACAGTGGAGTTGCTCGACCGTCTTATCAAGGAGGGAAGGCTCACTCTCAATTGCAACGTACCGCTGAAGGTTACCTATCACGATCCCTGTCACCTGGGCAGGCAGGGTGAACCATATGTGCCCTGGAAGGGGAAGGAAAAAAAGATCAGGGGCCAGATCGTGGTCTATGATCCACCAAGACCCCGCTATAACGGCGCCCGGGGAATCTATGAGCCGCCGCGCGAAATATTGAAGAGTATACCCGGGTTAAGCCTGGTAGAGATGGAGCGGAACAAGGAATATGCCTGGTGCTGCGGGGCGGGAGGGGGCGTCCGCGAGGCCTACCCGGACTTTTCCGCCTGGACCGCCGCGGAGAGAATCAAGGAAGCCCGGTCCACGGGCGCGGAAGCTATTATCAGCGCATGTCCCGGATGCGAAAGGAATTTCATCGATGCCGTTAAGACCGGCGGGCTGGATTTGAAGGTGCTTGATATCGTGGAGATCGTGTGGCAGGCTGTCTCCGCACCCTGAACCGGGAAAATATGCAGATGAATATAAACCTGTGAAGACGGGTATAAGCCTGTAAGGGCATGGCATGCCGTGCCTGGAGAATAAAGCAAAAATTTACATTAAGGAGCGACTATGGCTATTTCCAGGGAAGAATACAAAGAGCTGGAAGAAGTAGTAAGCGACGCAAATATCTCCGATGATCCGGCGCTGCTGGATTCATATGCTTTCCAGTGGCTGGCTGAGGTAGTCAGGCCGGGCCAGAGCCATTTCATGCCCCGTCCCGTGGCGGTGCTGATGCCCGGAAGCACGGCTGAAATACAGGCTATAGTCAGGATATGCAATCGCTACAGGACCAGGGTCAAGCCGTACTCGACCGGCTGGTATTTTTACGGTGCTCCGCAGAAAGACGGGGACAATACCGTACAACTGGACCTGAGACGGATGGGACGGATCCTTGAGATAGATGAAAAAAACATGTTTACCGTGATCGAGCCCTATGTGATCTGTGCCAACCTTCAGGCCGAACTGATGAAACGGGGCCTGAACCTGAATATAATCGGCGCGGGCGCATCCACCTCTCCGCTGGCCAGCGCGACCTCATACAGCGGGCCCGGCCCGAGCTCTTTCTGGATGGGACATAACTCGGAGGTCCTGCTGGGCATGGAGTGGGTTACGCCCACGGGGGAGGTTATTAAGACCGGCTCACTCGGTTCCGGGGCCGGCTGGTTCTGCGGCGAAGGTCCGGGACCCAGTCTCAGAGGCATCTGCCGCGGGGCAAGGGGCGCGAGGGGAGGAATGGGTGTGTATACCAAATGCGCTCTCAAGCTCACCCACTGGCCCGGTCCTTCTCAGATGCCGATTGAAGGGACGGTACCAGCTTACCGCTCTCCAATCCCGGAGAACTTCAGGACCTATACCCTGGCTTTCCCGTCCTGGGAAGCCCTGGCGGAAGCGTATTACAAGATATATGACAATGAGATCGGCTATCTTTTTCACAAGCAGTTTAACATGCTGGGAGCCGACCTGGCGCCGGCTTTCTGGCTTTTGTATAATGATCCCAGTAAGACATTGAGCGATATCGAGGAGATCGCCAGACGTCCGGAGGTGAAGGAGCTGATCGAAGAGATGCGGTGCGCCTTTCAGATAGTCATGGCGGGCCGTTCCTTGAGAGATATAGAGTTCCAGGATAAAGTGCTGGAGCGAATTCTGGCTGATACCGGCGGCTGGAAGGTAGCCAGGATGTGTGAACCGGATATGACGGAATTTACCTACCTGTACCTTACCCGGCTGGGCCACAAGCATCTGAACTATGTCTATGTAGGCGGCTACCTGGGTACCTGGATGCAGTCCGGCCCGCCAGACTTTGTGATCCAGTACAGGCCCGTAGCTGAGGCCGGGTTATACCGGGACTCGGAATCGGGACTGCTGGTGCAGTGCGGTGGTGACTCCATGATGGGCTCGGGCAGCGCGACCGGTGGAGGGGGCAATACGGGTTTTGAGCAGTTCGTCTCTTACGACCCGGCCAATGAGGAGTCCATTAGTGCCGTGATTGAGCATATGCATAACGCCACCAGGGATGCCGTTCAGCACGGCTTCGCTCCGGGGCATGAGACTCCCTTCCTCCAGATCGGCATGACGGACGAACAGCTTCACGATCAGTTCGCCAGGTCGAGCCAGCCCCTCATCTATCATCTACAGAGGGAGATAAAGCAGTTGCTCGATCCCAACGATGTGGGAGACAGGCTTTATAGCTGGCTGCCCGGACCTGAGCAGAATCCATAATAAGTCGCCCCAAAAGGAAATAAAAAACAACAGGCATCGAACGTACAGCGGGCTGGTTATCCGGGTCTTGTAGACGGGACTGATGCCGGGATTCGAAAGATAGAAGGGATTTGAGCTTGTTTTACAAGGGCTTATAATAATATCCCTAGTAAGGAAGCCTGCTCCCTGGCTGTATTTATTCAGGGAGCTATGAACCCTGAGTGTAAGTTACCGTTACCTCGTATTTGTTATTGTCCTTGTCTATTTCGTCACCATCATAAACCAGGTCAAATAGAATCTTCTCACTCTCACCGGGGATATCCCCCATAAACCCGCTGATCTCTCCTGTGTCGTTGTCATGGTGGTATACGAATGATTCTCCGGGTTGCAATTCGCAGGGTGATACGTTCAGTGGGCTCCATACCTTGGAGCCGTCAACGTAAACGTCAATCCTGCTCTTGCTTTTTTCCGGATCGCAGCCGGCATTGCCCTGATTGCTCAATGTAACAACCAGGAATGTGCCGTATTCTTCGGGAATGGGGTCCAGAGGCACCCAGTTCGAGTCAACACGCACGTTTCCGTTAAAAGGCGCAGAAAAGGTAACCGGTTGTTTCCCTTCGTATTGATAGCTATACATTATTTCTACGTTGTCGATAGAAAAGTCCGGCAGCGAGGGACCGGCCCCGGGTTTCTGGTTCTCGCCTGCGGGCCTTTTTTCCAGCTTGCTGGAGTCCTCATTTTGCTCGCATGAAATACTTGCTGGTGTGATAACGAGCAAGATGACAATCCACAAAATCAATGTCCGGTATTTCATTTTGCCTCTCCTTTGCTGGCAACGCATCTTTACTTTTGCCGCATGATTATTACAATATCATTATATTAAATCAATCCCGGCACTATAAAGGAAAATATTACTTTTCTTGCTATACTATGCATGTAAAAGGTATTGCTATCATGGTACCGAGTACATCCGGGCATGGAAGATGTTGATGCGGACGCTGTTCTATGCTCGAATTCTAACAGTATTAAGGGTATTTCCGGAGAATGAGGGGAGTATGCACTGAGTATTTCCACCCCTCAGGACTCTTCTTTGTTATTTCTTGCTGATCATCAGCGTTCTTTCACCATCCATGTATTTCGTCGCATAGTAGATTGCGTCTCCGATTGCTCTGGTCTGGCTGGCGTCCGTGATTTGCTCCACGGCTCCCAGGTCTATAGTGTGAGTGCCGAAAGCGATTGACTGAAGTCCCCTGGGTGAGATCCTGACTTCTCTTTTGCCCCTGCTGGCGTGAAAGCTGTGAGCAAGCGGAATTCGCTTGCCTATGGCGCCAAAGTGCTCTCCGCCTTCGGATTTCCGTTCCAAACGGTACTTTTCGGCGATAGTGCGGGCGTTGGCCGTCAGGTCGTAAGGCCTGTATTCCTCCGTACAGACTACCCGGTCGGCTACATCAAAATAGTCGCCCGATCCTCCTATTGCCAGAATCGAAGAGACCCCGTAATCCCTGTAAAGCTGGCGGACTTTATCTATAAACGGCGTGATAGATTCTTTTTCTTTGGAGACCAGCTCCTGCATGCGGTGGTCCCTGATCATAAAGTTGGTGGCTGAAGTGTCACTCCCTCGGGTATACCCATTCCGCTAATCGCGCCCTGGTTTGGCAGTTCCACCCGTACGCGCAGGGATTGAGGTGATTCAAATGGTACCACCCGCTCCCCGGTCAACGGGCGATAGTCTACGCCGCTGGTCCTTGGCAGTAAGGCCCCGTTGGCTACGAAAGCCACCAGCCTCAATTTGTGTAGCTGCTCTCTCAGAAAATCGGCGTCCTCAGCCGCTTCAATGTGTCTATAGAGCGCTTGGCTGTCGAGATTTTTAAAAAAGAGCGAGGCCCGTACGATTTGCGGCAGCTCCTCGAAAAACATGGCTTCAGCCTCTCTTCCGGCTATGGTCCTACCGGAGGCCGGGAGTCCCATGGTGAATCTCACCTCTAGATGTGCTTCATTCACAAACGCTGATGTGCGTTCCAGTAACTCCTGTCCGGGCTGGTCAATCTCTATCACACCGCTGTTGCCCATGCCCCTTTTGCTCCTGCCAATTCTCCCGGACGACTGGAAAAACCTGCGGGTCAACAGGTCTCGCAGAGCTATTTCACGACTCTTTAGATACCAGGTGTTTTCTGGGAAACCGGCGATATTCTGCGGGACTTCCACACGCACCCTGCTTGGCGAGGCAAACGGGTCCCCCTGGGCATGGTCTACGTAAACGATGTATTCCCCGAAGTCATACCTGCCCTCAATATCCTTATATGCTTTATATCCTCTTCTGTCTATTCGCCTGAGTATTCTTCTCAGGTCCTCGGCGGTCTGCATAACTACTCTCACCTTTCTTCTGATGGTATATAAGGATGTCTTTCACAATCATAACCAGGAAAAGGTTGCACCAGGCTATGCCGTTAACATAAGTATGAGCTGGCTATTTTTTGCCGGGACTGGTATGGATTTCAAAAGTTTGGAAGTCTTGAGCAGGACACCGCACAATTATTTAAGGATTTCCCTTTTACTATCTCGAGACTGCGAATTCCTTTCCGTGTCCCGGGATGATATAGTCGGCGGTATTAATGAGTAGCAGGCGGCTGTGGCGTAGTTTATCATCGTTTTTTGCTAAAAGGTCCCTGTGATCAAGTAACGAGGCGGTATCCGTTTTTTGCTGCTCCCCATCTTCCCACCAGAAAACATCACCGGCAACGGCGTACTTACCTCCGGCAGTATCTATTAGAAAGGAGGCATGTTTATCAACGTGCCCCGGGGTAAACAATATTTCAATATCAGTGTCTGGAATCATCAGGCGCTTCTCCGAGAGGTCTTTAAGATGGTATGCGGAGAACAGATTGAATATCCTGGTTTTTTCGAATAGCCGGACATTTCTGGAGTGGTCGTAATGTGAATGAGTGGATGTGACGATATCAATATCATCCAGACGCAATTGCCTGTTTGTTAATCTTATTTTAAGCTCCGCAGGATCGACTCCGGGGTCTATCAGTACCCGTTTACCCGCGGATTGGACCAAAACAGTTGCTGAAGTCGCATCCCATCTTCCGTTTTCTTTTTTACGTGCATAACCCTGAATAAGTAATTCAACTTTATCCATATTCCGGCTCGTTCATCTCAAAGAATTGCTATTGAGGCAATATTACAACAATAAATTCCCGCGAACAAACAGTGATTCCGGTATACACAAGATAGAGCAGTCGATAATTCCTGGATTGCTTCAGTTCGACATTGCTTGTTTGAGCCGGCAGGTCTAAATGTGATAATGTTTTCAGTAACTGGCCAGGTCAGTCTCTCCGGCCTTTCCGAAAGGTCTTTCAACGCTGGCGGCGTCATCTTTGATAAAGGGATGGAAAATATACCACTGGTCCGAGAAAATACTGGCCATTTCCTCTAAAGCCCGGATGGTACTCTGGGTCAATTCCGTGGCGTCTTTGACCATATCTCCCGTGGGATTGAACTGTACCGGTTTGCCGACCATGCCCAGGAATCTGGTATTGGTGGAACGGATAAGGCCGCAGGGTATTACCCCGGCCCCGGTTCTCAATGCCATGGCAGCCATACCGGTGGACAGGATGACATTCTTATTCCCCAGTTTTACCCGGATTCCCCTGTCAAAACCGGGGCTGTCGATCATCAGTGCGATCGCCTCGTTACGTTTCAGGACATTCAGTATCTGTAGAACACCGCTGGCTGCACTGATCAATTTTAGTCCGGAGCTAAGCCTCGGTTTCTGGATGAACCTGTCGACCTGGCCGGACTCCAGATTTTGTACTATGGCGTTTATGGTGTATCCGGCATTGCTGAGGGCCCTGATTCCCAGGTCAAGATTGCCCATGTGCAGGCCTACGATTATAGCACCTTTGCCTTCAGTCAGGACCCTGTCGAGATTCTCCGTGCCTATCAGGTCGATGTCTCTTTCAAAGAGACCTTTTCGCGGGTAGGCGTAGCGGAGCATATCGACAATATATTTACAAAAGTTACGCATGCCATAGCGGGCGTTCATTCTTACCTGAGGAGAGGTGGTATCTTGATGAAGAACGGCGGCGATGCTTTTTATCATGTTACAGCGGCCCCGGCGCCATAGGAAATAGACAATGTCCCCGACGGCGCTGGCCAGCGGATAGCTAATAAAGGCAGGCAGCCTGCCGGCTGTAATCCTGCCGAATTCCAGGAGATAGTACAACATCGTCACTGCACCCGTGAGAGCATTCTACCCGGGCTATTATAATCGTATCGCGATAAGACTGTCATGTCTCTTTCCAACCTTTATTACTCTGATATCATCCTTAGAAAAGCAAGCCAATGTTTATTTCATTATAGCGCATATCCAGCCGGGTGCGCTTAATGATGCACAGACTAAATACACTCCATCCAGCGCCCAGATCATGGCTGGAAAGCCGGCGCAGTCGCTGTCATCGTACGCGATTTCATTTTTTATTACGCATCATAATCGGCTTTAGCCGGTTGTCGCCTGCCGGTGGCAAACCGGGCTGCATCCTGTTCGGTCCTGCACCCGGCGGAAGCGGGCTTTTATACCTTTTTACCGGTAACCGTTATCCCGAACAAATCCACCTTGACACTGGCATCATCAAGGGACGATACCGCCAGTATGTCCTCCAGTTCCTTTCGTGTATAGGAGGCCTGAAGAGAAGTACTCAGGCCATGTCTCATGGATGACGGCCGAGCGGAGGCAAACAGGAACCATTTGATAAAAATCGGCAGGTCTCGCCGCAAATCGCAGATGCAATAGCGTCCGCCCGGCTTAAGCACACGATAAATTTCACTCATAATACGCAGGGGTTTTTCCCATTCATGCAGAGAGCCGCTGGAAAAAACGGCGTCAAAGCGGTTTGCCGGAAAGGGTATATCCAAGGCATTGCCCTGGATATAGCGGATCCTCTGCGCGTCAAAACCGTATTCCCTGGCGTTTTTCTCAGCTATCGCAATCATGTTCCGGCTGATTTCCAGCCCTTCCAGCCGGGAGTTGTCGGTCTTTTTCAGCCATTCCAGCCCGACATAGCCCGGACCGGGTCCGATCTCCAGCGCCAGTCCACGATTAATTCCGGACTTGAGTATTACATCAGTTTCCATCCATCCCCGATCGCGCAGTTTTCTGGCAAAGCGGTCGTACTCCCTGACATCAAACTCGCCCTGAATGCCCTCGTCTGTCTCCGGTATTCTCGGTCTTACCATTTTGTTGCCTCCATAATATATTATTTTGTATATTCAAATTTGTATAAAAGGTTAAAAAAATCTAGTAATACCTGCCAAGGTTTTTTTTCAGGTCTTTTAGCCAGGACAATTCCGCCTGAAGGTGTAAAAGGGAATGCTGCATGATGGCCATAGCTTGAAGCGGAATGTGAGGATTGCCTTCATATTCAGACCGGTGATGCTCCAGGTAAACCAGTTTTCGCTTCGTTTTATCAATTCTTTCATCCAGCAGTTTTTCCGCTTCAGGTAAAGGCAAGCTTCTCATGAAGAAAACACCGATGTCAAAGGCATACAGGGTATCGTCCTCACCCGACCATAGCTCGCGCAGCAAACGTAAAAACTCGTGACGGCCTTTTTCAGTAATACGGTAGACTATGCGTGAAGGCCTGTTGCCCTCACGGGTCTCTTTATCGACCTCGATCGCTCCGTCTTCGGCAAGTTTTGAGAGGGCGAAATAGATCGAACCGAACTTGATGTCCGTCCAGTCTCCCATATGGTCTTCGATGATATGTTTGATTTCGTATCCATGCATGGGGTATCTCCCCAGGATGCCCAGGATCACCAGGCGGATATTCGCCATATTCCGCACCTTAATGAAAAATATAATATACAAACTTGTATAATACCACCCTACAGCACTTATTCTGTATTGTCAAGACCCGCTTGCTATTCAAATCCAGCCTAAACCGGTTTCACCGAAGAAACAGAACAAGGAAAATATTAAGGTTGATATCTGGTGTTATCTGGCGTGAACGTGTATGATTATGCTAATTCACAATCGAAATGACAGATATCCTGGCTATTCCGGATGAAGAGATCAGTAATATGCCTGAAATATTGATTGATTAACTGATTGGTTATAATAGTTTACAATAAAGCAAATTAAAAAGAGGAAAAGAGAGGGATACTAAAATGGCTGAAACGAAATACGGTAAATGCATATTAAGAGAACCGCACGCCAGCATGTGGCCCCAGGTACCCATTTACGTTAATGCAAAACTGAATGAGCATATTACCTGCGATATTGTTTTTAACGTACGCACAGAACCCGGCCAGGACGGGCCGAAACCTCATAAACACGATGCTGACGAATACCTTTTTTTCCTGGGGGGCAACCCGGGCAACTATATGGATTTTCAAGCGGAAATAGACCTGTGTCTGGGATGGGGTGAAGACCGGGAAACGCACACAATCAATACCGCCACCGTTGTATTTATACCCAAAGGATTGGTGCATTTGCCCTGGAATTTTAAGAGAGTGGATAAACCGATTATTGTCGGGCATATTCTCCTGGCTCCTGTTTTCAGTAAAACGGACATGGAGTAGCATTTGTCCGTGTCAGAGAAAATCAGGAGAGGCAGGAAAGAATTACGGCCCGGACAAGTACCAGCACCGGCTATATTCAGGCTGCCGAAAAAGTCTCACATTCAAAAGACTCTCACGTCGGGCTAAGCTCTTCTCAGAGTGGACTTGTTGTTGGTCTTTTCTTTCAAAACGATGAAATCCCTGACACTGTTACGCAGCTCAGGATCAATATCCGGATAATATCTTATTGGGGGGAGCATCCGGCACAGAACCTGGAATGCCTTATGCCGTAAACCCTGGAAAGCAAGTGTGGGAATTGAGGATTCCGCCCGGAAGGACTCGCTATCGTATTATTTATTTCCCGCTGAGTATACATTACTGACAGGCTCAGCCCGGCAGTCTTTGGTTGCTAACGGAAGGTCTTCATAGAGAGGACCCCTTAGCCTGTTATGCGCGTAAAGTTTGCCGGCTGGCGGTGAAGTCTTTTAAAGAAATCGATTTTCCGGAGTCTTATACATCTATTATATACATTTATTATAAATTATATTTATTAATTTATGGTATAAAATAAATAGTAAATTTTGTTAATATCTATTATAATGTAAGGATAGAGATGTGCCCTTATGCCAGCGTATAACCCATCCGGACCGGTATTTTCCGCATATTTCCGCATATTTGAACATTTCTTAGTACTCAGCCTTGTGATATACACACATGGGATTTGACTGCATAACCTTTGCGATGTATTAAGCTTGTCGCGATGGCGCAGCGGTATATTCAGACAGGGCTAATGGTTCGTGTTAGACCGTAAGGTCTGTGATAATTCAGAACAAGAGGAGAGATAAAATGTACACAGGATTGATCATATTCGGCATTGTGTTAGTAGTAGCGGTAATAACCGGCTTGTTTCTGTTAAAAAAGATGAGTAGAGATGAAGCTCGCAAGTACGAAAAAATCAAATAATGCGGAAGTAACCGAGATCAGGTTAAGCATCTTTCTCAGGCGGGCAGATGAGGACATCGTCCGGGCGGCACGGAAGGCGCCCGGTGTATCCGGATTGGATAACTATTGCACTATCAACTCCTGATATAATAAAAATATGAAACATCTATATGGCAGTTCCCGGAAAGACCGGAGGGCGTAAAAAGTAGTCCACCGGTTAAAAAAGCTGAGGGGTCAGGCATTAATAATTTAGTTGAAAGTGAACCGTAATCGTTACGTGCATATTACATAATGCAGGGAGTCAAGTTTGAGGATCGGAATTCTTGAGCTGATGAGTGCCGGGGCTGTTTACGGCAGGGGACACAGGGCCTACAACTATCTGGTTACCAGGCAATATGCCAGTATTATGCCTCAGGCTATCAGCGTCTGGTGCCGCAATTCAGGTCATGAAGTTTTTTACGCTACCTATTTTGGCCATCAGGACCCCATGACCCTGCTGCCCCATGACCTGGATGTCGTATTCATCTCAACCTACACCCAGGCCAGCGCCCTGGCCTGTGCTCTGGCAAAACTGTACCGCAAGGAGAGGACTATCACGGTCATAGGAGGTCCTCATGCCAAACAATTTCCCGAGGACTGCCTGCGTTTCTTTGATATCGTGGTAGGTGATTGTGATCAGACTTTGATCATGGAGATACTAAAGGATCAACCCCTCGGTCAAATCCTCACCAGCGGGCGTGCCCTTACCAGTATTCCCGGAGTGGAGGAAAGGATGCCGGAAATCCGCGCTTCCACTTTTATTAAGGGCAAACCGTTTCCGTTTACTTCAGTCCCATTGATAACCAGCACCGGCTGTCCGAATTCCTGTGACTTCTGTATTGACTGGAACAATCCTTATACACTTTTGCCTTTAGACCAGCTTGAAGCGGACATGCGTTATATTTTTAAAAATTTCCCCGGGGTGATGATAGGTTTGCACGACCCCAACTTTGCCGTTAAATTCGAGCAGGTTTTTGATGTACTGGAAAAGATACCCGATCGCAGCCGCAACAGCTATATGATGGAAAGTTCAATCTCTATTCTGCATGGTTCCAGATTGCAAAGACTAAAGAACATGGGGAAATTCTACATTATACCCGGCGTCGAGTCATGGATGGCTTATTCGCACAAAGTCGGCGCCAGATCAGGGACCAGTCCCCGAGATAAGCTGGAGAAAGTGATCGAGCAATTTGATATCATTCGCCCTTATGTGACTGGAATTCAAGCCAATTTTATCTTCGGTCTGGATGTGGATGAGGGAGATGAACCCATCGAGCTAACCAGGGAATTTGCTTCACGCGTCCCCTTCGTTATGCCGAATTTCAATATTCCGGTACCCTTCGGCAATACCCCTCTATTCGTTAAAATTTCAGATGAAAACCGTCTTCTGACAGCGATGCCGTTTACCTTCTATTACATGCCGTATCTGGTATTTGTATTAAAGAACTACAGTGCATCGATCTTTTATGAGAAACTTATTGATATCATATCTTATGTCTCCTCCGGGAGTATGCTGCTAAAGAGGTTAAAGAATGCCCCTTCTCCGTTCCCGGCTGGATATAATCTGATAAAAACACTGGGTAACCGGCAAATGCTTGCGAGGTTACGCCAGATATTATATTTACTGAATACCGATCAACACTTCAGAGCTTTCCATGAGCATAAGACGGATGTTTTACCGGATTTTTATCACTACCAGTATGAGCGTATCCTGGGCCCGTATGCTGATTTAATGTCACGTGAAGAGAGAAGACCCGTTTGGGTCAGACATGAAAAAAAGCCCGCTGTTCCCATTCCCCGGCTGAAGAGTGTTGTTACCCTGTAAATCGTAGCGTTGTGTTTGTTTTCAAAACACAGATGGAGATAAGGAATGAAAAATCAGGAAGAAAAACCTGACAAAGAGGCAATGCGAGTAGAGAAGTTGAAAGCAGAGGATGCCAGGTTATTGGCCAAAGAACAAGCCAGGACCAAAGTCTATCTGGCCAGAGAACAGGAAATTGAAAGGGTGCAAAAGCTCAAGGAAAATCAAAGGGCAGAGGAAAGAGCCAGGGAAGAAGCTACAGAACTGGTTAAAGAAAAAGCCCGCAGGGAAGCTTACCTGGCCAGAGAAAAAATCATTGCCCGGGAACAAGAAACCAGGAAACTAAAAAACCAGGGTCTAACCTGATCACGGCCATAGCCTTTTCTGAAGAGTTTAACATCTCCACAGATCAAAACCCGAACAATTGGTAGTATGGTTACAAAAAATGATGTTCCGTAATCCCTGATTTGAGTCAGTCGATTCTACCGGCGAAGCGTAATTTCTACATAATGGACCACCGGATAAGGACAATCTCCAGGCAGCGTTTGAAGAACTTGCCTGGCTTTATATATCATGCTCAGTTTCGGCTGGAAATATCTCAGGCTGATAAGGGGCGTCTGGATGATAACAACGTCCACCCGGGGGTATTCTCAATCTCCTCTATATGCAACATCTTATTACTTCGCGGATGAAGCGAGGTATGTTTGAGCCTTTTGCGGCTTAAGAAAAGCTGCTGGTCCCGCATTCCGGATCCTCCTGTGAGGGTATATCGCCCCTTAATCCACCATCTGACGAGGCTGATCAAGCCTGAGTATTTTCACCAAATTGGTATAGAAACCTCATGCCTATTTGAGGCTATTAGATGGCGGATCAAGGTTGCCCTGATAGCATTTTTCCATTAACTTACTTTATAATTACCATAATTACCCTGTAATTATCCTGAAAACTTGATGGAGGGATCGATATGTACCGCAAAATGCTGGTCTTGCTGGACGGCTCGAAGCTGGCGGAGGTAGTCTGCAGCTATGCCCTGGAGCTGTCACTCCGCCTGAATACCGAAATCGAGCTGCTGCATGTGTGCAGTCCGCATGAATCTGATCAGCTTTCAATGCGTCAGGCCTATATGGATCAGATGGCTGAAAAACTGAGCAGTCAAATGGCGCAGGCGCATGCCGGGGCAGGAGTTCAGACAGATGTACTGAAGATAAAGGCGCAGGTTAAAATACTGGTAGGCTATCCGGCGGAGGAGATCCTGAGATATGCCGAAAACAACCGGATCGACCTGATCGTGCTTTCCACTCACGGCCAGTCCGGGATCAGGGTCTGGGACATCGGCAATGTGGCCAACAAGGTGATCCATGCCTCGAAGGTGGATATACTGATGGTACCCACTGAGCTTAAAGAAGAGGCTGTTTACGACAGGCTGTCCATTAGTACCATCATAATCCCGCTGGATGGCACCAGCCTGTCGGAAGCGGTAATCCCGCATGCTGTCAGCCTGGCTAAACAAGGGCATACCGAATCCGAGGTGATACTGATAAATGTCGATGACCCGGAACGGCAGCAGGCCGGAATGACGAATATGGAGCAATACCTGGACGGTATGGTCAAACGGCTGGAAAAGGAAGGCCTGAGGGCTCGCGCTAAACTGCTGAAGGGTGATACAGCAGAGAGCATCATAGGCTACATCGAGAATAATCCCGCAAATTTAGTGGTGATGTCAACCCATGCCCATAAGGGGCTTACCACCATGGTTTTCAGCAGTGTCCTGGAGCATGTACTGCATATGGTCAAGAAGGCCCCCGTTTTGGTGGTCAAGCCGGAGGGCTAGTGTAGTGTCTTTCGGAAAGATTGCCAATAATTTAGCTTTATTTCATTGTATAGAGAAGTCTGAGACGCTACACCAGTGTAGTGCTTCATAAACAGCTTTAAGTAGCTTGAATCCAAAAGCGCGCTGAACACTGTAAACTTAACTGACTGGCGCTACACCAGAACAGAATACATGGCCGGTCTCACAGCCGGTCGTAAATTGAATATAAGGAGATAATGGATGGACCTGACAGCTTTTTCTCTGGAAGGCAGGACAGCCATCGTTACCGGGGCGGCTGGCATCCGGGGTATCGGAAGGGCGACGGCCCTGGCCCTGGCCAAAGCGGGGGCTGATGTGGCGATATGCGACCTGAATGTCAGCGGAGAGGACTTCGATCTGGAGGGAACGGCCGAGGGGATCAGGAAACTGGGGAAACGCGTCTTTGCGGCCGGGGTGGATGTATCGCAGGAAGACCAGGTCAACAGCTTCGTTGCGGATACAGCCCGCGAGCTGGGCGCAGTGGATATCCTGGTAAACAACGCCGGCATCGCTGCCTCCGAGTCTTTCGCGGGCGATTCCAATGAGCGCTGGGAAAGGATAATGGAGGTCAATCTGAGGGGCAACTACCGCTGCACCAGGGCGGTCAGCAAAATAATGATGGAACGCAAGAGGGGGAGTATCGTCAACATCGCCTCAGCGGCGGGGTTGAGGTGGGTCCCCGGACAGTTTATCTACGGGATCTCCAAGGCGGGTATCATGCAGATGACCAGGTGGCTGGGCCGCGAGCTGGGCAGGTATAATATACGGGTCAATGCCGTGGCCCCCGCGGCGACCGTAACCGATATGAAACGCCATTTCCTGGATGAGACCATCCAGATCAGCCGGGAGGAGATGGACCGGCAGATGGACCAGGTTTGCGAAAGGATCCCTCTCGGACGGAGGGGCAGCCCGGAGGATGTGGCCAACGTGGTGCTGTTTTTCGCCTCGGACGCCTCGGGTTATGTTACCGGACAGACCATCCTGGTTGATGGAGGACTGCTGCTTTCGGGATAAACCGCAGCGGTGGTCGCGGCCGGTTTGAAAATTATTGATGATTGAGGATAACGATCATGTAAAAGCTGTCCGGCGTCATGACGGCGGCCGGGCGATCAAAGGAGGTGGACCTATGTGAGGACGTGCCGGAACCACTTCGGATGTCAGCGGGGAAAGACTGCATATTGTATATTAAGGAGTGAAAATGAAGATAACCAAAATTGAATGTTACCCCATCAGCCTGCCGCGGCCCGCGCCCAGCACGCGTGTCAGCAAGACCGTACTGATCAAGATGTATACGGATGAGGGAGTTACAGGGGTTGCTGAGGCCGGAGAGTTTATCGGTACTTCAAACGACCAGGACATCGTGATGCTGATATTAAAAAGCTGGGAGCCTATCCTGATAGGCGCCAATCCCTTCGATAAAGAGCTGATCCTGGCTAAAATCAACCACCTGATCCGTGACATTACTGTAGGGCTGTCTTATCCAAACGTGGTGGCTCTTGTCGATTTCGCCTTATGGGACCTGGTGGGTAGGGCTCTCAACCAGCCCATCTACCAGCTTCTGGGAGGCAAGGCCTGTGAAAAGCTGGCCGTTGACTATGTGATCGGCGAAGTTGCCACCTCCACCCCGGAACAGATAGCCAAAAGGGTGCAAAGGGCGCTGGATAACGGCGTGCGGACCATGTGTATAAAGGTGGGAGGCTTCTGGGGCAGCGATTTCGAGCACGATATCGTGAATGTGAGAACGGTCAGGAAGGCTATCGGCGATCGCGATGATGTGCATCTATGTATCGATGCCAACGGTTGCATGGACTATACCAGTTCGCTGGAAATGGCCAACCGGCTGGATAACTGCAATCTATTCAAGTTCGAGCAGCCTACTCCCTGGTGGGATGTAGACGGCCTGGCGCGTTTACGCCGGAATATCAATATGGCTGTCTGCCCGCATGAGGGGAGTACCCCGATTTCCGGACTTATGGAGATTATCAAAAAGGATGCTGCCGATATGGCGGGCACCAAGCTGGTCTGGGCAGGCGGCATATCCGAAATTGTGAGGTGGGGCGCTATCGCGAAGGCCGCAGACCTGGGCGTGTACTGCGGTTCCATGAACGGTCCTTATGAGGCGGCTTTCCAGGCCCAGTGGCTGTGCTCGGATACCTGGTACGGCAACCTGGCCCATGCCAATTTCTTCCCCATGGCCTACCACGATACGTTTGATACCACCGGCGAGCTGCACAGGGAGGACCTGGTGGTCAAGCCAATGGCCTATAAGAACGGCTATTTCTATCCGCCGGACGGACCGGGCGTAGGCCTGGAGTTGAACGAAAAGGCCCTGCCCAAGTTCATCACACCGGGAATGAGCCCTATCACCATCGGCGGAAAATAGGCCTTCGATCGGTTGATCAAATACTCTGTTTACAAATATATTTGGAAATGAAGCAAAAGCCGGGGAAAACAGCCCCCGGCTTATTTCAAGGAAGGCTGGGCGTGATACATAAATAACGCTCCTTTCTTCCAATAGGCCTGCCATTACTTTTCTCCCTAAACGGAGCACGGCAACAGCAGGTTACCACAGAATCCCCCTGTTTTCACCCTCTCCATATCCCCCGACCATTCTGAGGTACCCCGATTTTTTTCACTTCCATCGAGGTGCCATGAATCTCTTGATACCGGATTTGCTTCTTATTAAAATGCCCCGATTGGGAGAAAGGGATATCTCGGGTCTCAGAATAGGCAGAAAGATACTGAATATATAGTATATATAGCACTTGTTTTGATACGTCATTGCGAGGAGTGTAACGACGAAGCAATCTCAAAACAAGTATAAATAGAATAGGCCAGCAATCGCCGATCGGGTGAAAAGGTGCGATCGGGCTCCATCCCTGACCTGAAACAGGGGCAGAATAAGATACGATTATCCCGATCCCGGATACAAAGCTATGAGATCGCTTCGGAGGGGGGAAGCCGCCTCGCGAAGACGAATTGGGATGCAATATTCGATTATAAGCGAGTTTGGAATCTAAATATGGTTGGCAGACTGAAAGGAAAAGGGCTTACAGGATACAACCTTTATGTTGATAAAATAAATTACAAAACACATCTTGACAAATGCAATATTTGTGCTATAATACGGTAACAATATAACATCATACGCATAAACTTATGTTTGCCTGATCATGTATTTCTTCCGGCGGCATATATAA
>JAFGOB010000123.1 GCA_016926695.1 Dehalococcoidales bacterium
GATCTATTCTCCATTTACTCAAGTCTTATCCTGGGATCAATCCAGCCATAGGATACATCCACCACCAGGTTTGCCAGGACGATCATGATAGCGGAAATAAGAACAATAGCCTGAACCACGGCGAAATCCAGACTGAACAGGGCGTCTACAGCCAGCCTGCCCATTCCGGCAATATTAAAAACGGTCTCGATCAGTACCGAACCGCCCAGGATCATGCCAATCTGCATGCCGGAAAGTGTGAAGATAGGGATCAGTCCGTTTTTCAAAGTATGCCGTACGATTATCACACGTTCCGTCAGACCCTTGGACCAGGCTGTGCGGACATAGTCCTGCCGGAGGGTTTCCAGCATGCTGGAACGGGCCTGCCGCGCCACAGCCCCGATGGTAAAAATAGCCCCGCAGATCACGGGCATGATTATCTGCCTGGTGCTTAACCAGAAGTCATCAAAAGGCGATGTGAAACCATGCGTGGGCAGCCATCCCAGCTTGAGACCGAATATGTAGATCATCACGATAGCCAGCCAGAAAGCCGGAATAGTAATTCCTACATTGGCAAAGAGGGTCATGATAAAGTCCGTCCTGGTCCCCCGCCGGACAGCCGAAAGCACCCCTGCCACAATACCCAGGAAAGTCCCGATAACAAAAGACAGTACTCCTATATAGAGAGTAACGGGAGCCCGCCTGGCAATAAGATAATTTACAGACCTGCGCTGGGATATCGAGTTTCCCAGGTCGCCATGAAAAATTCCGTTTACCCAATCTATATACTGCGCCGGCACCGACTTATCGAGACCGTATTTATGCCTTTCCAGCGCCAGTTGTTCATCCGACATTTGCTGAAACCGCTCCGAGCTTAGATACATCAGCAAAGGGTCCCCCGGCATAAATCTCATCACCACAAAAACCAAAATGCTGACAATTATGACTATTATCAGCGATTGGATTAACCGGCGTATAATGTAAGCGACCATTCTTCAACTCCAGTGCATATCAATTGTCCTGGTAACGTTATCAAGTGGCCGTTCTGCGGTTCAGTAAACCCAGAACAACTCAGGAGGGCAGCCGTCTTCCCGGAGAGCAGGGAAGGCATAATCAGAATTTTCAAGAATAATCTTCTTTTCCAGTCATTTTCCAGGCGGTTTATGCAGTAAAATACTATCTGTTTTTCATTCCACTAAATTTATTTAACCTGAATGTGTTGTCTATATCGAATATTGGTATTGTACTTCGTTATACTTTATCGAATACGTCAAATTCATTTGCCCTTTATTATACCACAGACCGTTAAAAAATCTAGTAAAACAGACTATGAGACACCCGCAGACATACCGGCTTCATCAATACGAAAACCTTGATGAAGCCGGAAAATGCCATTTTTAAGAAATTTATCCTTCAGCGCAGGGGATATATCTTGCTTTTACAGATCAGCACCCTGGTGCTAATCATTCCTTTTGCCGGTCATCGATACCGCCATACACAGGTAGGGTTTGTCTATTCTTTTAGTCACCATCGGGCAATGAGGAAGGCCGGCCGGAACGACCACGGCCGTCGGTTTGTCAAAAACATGCTTTTCCTCTTCGTTCGGTCCAATAGCAAACTCGACCTCTGCTCCCAGGTCGCTGAAATTATAGGGGTCGGAACCGATGAAGAAGATAGCCTCGTCGTAGTTATGAACGTGGGGCTTGGTCGACATGCCTGTGAGGCCGGGCTTGAAGGCATAGGCATAGATGATATGGACCTGTAGACCGTTGAGCTGTTCCGCCCCGACAGCCATGATCTCGGCGCCTTTTCCCTTGAAAATGGGCAGTGTTACCAGACATTTTCCGTATTTACTTTCCGTCAATTGGACTCCTCCTCCAGCAGACTCAATATAAACTCGTGCTCTTTGGTTTTTTCTCTCATCCGGGCATCCGTGATATTTGATGTCTTCCATATATTATATTACACGTATGAGTTCATCTTTTTCAGAAAATCGTTTTCAGCCCCCGTAGCGACAGATACAGTCGTTGATGCTGATAGTATAGTCGCAGTCCCGGTCAGAGTGCAGCCAGGCATGAAGACGTCCAAAGACACGGAATGCCGTATCACTACGCCTTTTTTTATTACTCACAGAACTCACGGTAAACAGGACTGAAATTCCTGAAGTTCAGTATCAATATGAGGGATCTTCACATCCGCGGGAAAATTGGAGCATCCTGACCACGTCAACGGGGAAGGGATGGCAGGTGGGGAACAGGTTACGGGGACTATCACTGGAAAAGGGGAATTATTCAATGGTCCCGGATAGACAGGCGTTCGTTACGCAATCCAGCCGGGACCCTATATCAGAAGGAGATCAAGCAAGCATACCAAAATTTATTCACCGCCGGATGATTCACCGCCCGTTTTCCCTTCATGAGGCCTTATTCCATTGGGACCCATCCCATGCCTCATCATTCCACCCTGTCCGGCTGGCCTCTTCCCATCTGCCAGACCGGACACATCAATATCCGGTTTGGATTCCAGCCATTCCTTGTATTCGGCAGCCTGTTCTTCGGTTATATTACCGTCCTCCACCAGCTTTTGCAGCCTGTTATCCAGGGCTTCTGCTTTTACCTCTTCCTGCGCCTCCTTAAAGGCATCTTCCAGGGTTGAGATATCGATTCCCAGTTTTGAGGCCACCCTTTCCATCAGTGTGTTTTGGGGCTTCGCGGCATCGTCTGCTGATGTATTGGAAGAAGCATAGACCGATCCGCCGATAATACCCATCGATAGTACCACCACGGCTGCCAGTACTGTAATTATTATAATTTTTCTGCTTTTAAACATGTTACTTCCCTCCGAGAAAAGTTATGATTCTGCTTTTATCCGGTGGCCGCCCGCTTTTCCTCCTTCTCAATTCAAGCTTAACAGCCGGATATGAATATGCTGTTAAGAAACCGACAAGATCTGGTTGAAAGGGACAATTCGGACCGGCCTATTGATATTCGCACGATTTTGAAGTATTTTTATAATTAACCTGATATCATGATAACAGATAATATAAAAAATCAGGCAAGGAGGGTACTAATAATGTATTATTGCTTGTTAACAACATTGACCGGTGAAGGCCGCAGGTCGCTGAAGAAGAACCCTGGAAGAATTTGGAGTGTTAACAAAGAAGTGGAGCAGATGGGGGCTAAAATCGTCGCCCAGTACAAGACTCTGGGACCCTATGATTTTGTCAATATTATCGAAGCCCCCAACGCCAATGTTATCTCCAGGGTGGTAATCGAAATCTGCTCGCGCGGCACCATAGAACCGATGCTGATGGGCGCAATCACGGTGGAAGATTTCGTTAAAGAGATTGAAATGGCCAGTGCTTTGAGAAAGGACTAGCGACTGATTGTCTCCCTCTTGCTCGTCGATAAATGGTCAGGCCGGATTTACAAGCGGGACTGGCCTGACCTGCTACCGGACGGGCCGGCAGGATATCGCTTAGGAGGAATTGAAGTGACCAGACCGGAAGGTTATGTGGGTACTTTATCCGTTACATGGGAAACCGGTGAGAAGAATATTTTCGAAATATCTCAGAAAGAAGGCCGCATCTGGGTGGGTGAACATTTCGTCAGTCCCGCCAATGAAAAATCTATCCAGGGTATCCTGCGGGAAATCAGTGATATCATGAGTTACCCTCCTAAAAAGGTAAAGCAATATACATGGCTGGAGCTGGTCACTCCCATTAAGTACCCTAAATATTGACTGTTGAAATGATTGATGGGGCATGAGGGGAGAGAAGAAGAAGCTTCTTTAAAAATCCCCTGATTCGGCAGTATTAAAAGCCTGTTAAGACCCGGTCCTTCGCGATCAGCCGGCTGAACTCGATATCAATCGCAGCGGCTATTTTTTGCCATCCCATACCGGATACAGATGAGCGAATGGCCTCCGCTCTTGACCTGTATTTTTCCGTTTCAGACAGTACAATTTCAATCTTTTCGGACAGAAGCAGCGGATCGCCGCTGTCCACCACGAAACCGTTTTCACCCTGGCAAATTATGCGTCGCAAGTCGCCCACATCCGTAGCAATAACGGGTGTTCCGCAGGCCAGCGATTCCAGGGGAACCAGTCCGAAACTTTCATAATAGGAAGGAAATATACAGACGTCAGCCGCATTGTAATAGTCAGGCAAATCGGTAAAGTCCACCAGGCCGGTAAACAAAACGCGCCTGGATAATCCCAGCTTCTCCGCCAGGCCCTTCAGATTTTCTGTTTCACCCGGACGGTTCCCGTCTTCACCGGCAATAATCAGAAGCGGATTGATACGCCTCAGGTATGCCATGGCCTGGATAATCAGATCGATGCCCTTCAGCTTCTCGATACGCCCTACAAAAAGCATGATTCTGCCCTCTTTCCACCCCAGTCTCGAACGGGCCGCGGACCTGTCCCGGGGCTGAAAAAGTTCCAGATTCACACCGCAGGGGACAACTCCAATCTTCTCGAAGGGAACCGCGTAATAATCGTGCAGCGCAGCTTTTTCATTCTCCGTTGAAGCGATGATAAGGTGGCAGTAAGAAGCAATCTGTTTTTCTTCCTGGATACGCAGATCCGGCTCATCTTCGCCGATACTTATAGAGTTCTTTATCGCACCCAGCGTATGAAACATGACAGCGTGAGGAACCCGCCACCAACTCTGGAGGTATTCCCCTGCGATGCCTGAAATCCAGTAATTGCTGAACACGATATCGTAATGCAGGTCGTACTGCCTGCGGAAACTTTCCACCGCACAGGCAAAATCCGGAGCATGTGAATAAACCAGCAGCTTATCCATATCAGCCGGTTCTCCCGCCTGAATATGGATTTGCCTGGCCCCAGGAGCAATATCGATTATCTGCGGGATTACCGGGTCTTTGACACGCGTATAAATATCCACCTCGTGCCCCAGCCCGGCCAGTTCACGGGTCAACTCCCTGATATAAATACTCATTCCCCCGGTATCTCCCGCTCCGGGCCGTCCCAGGGGAGAGCTATGCACGCTCAGTATTGCTATTCTGATACGGTTGTTCGACATATGTTTACCATGTAATATTTCCCGGCAGAAACTCTTTTACCTTAAGGTTAAGCGGCAGCGAAACAAGGGTATTTCTTTTCCACCCAGGTGCTGTTTGTAAAGCTCAGCGCCTTTCAGAAAATCAAATCTCCTCTTTCGCAGTTTTATGCTCTCCTGTATACACATAGCCTTGGAGATAATTCCCACGCTCATGGATCTGAATGCCGGATCATAGGCGCTGTTATACAGGTATATACTTTCATTGTAATCAAACAGCATGACCATCGCCACCGGCTTATGGCCGGCTTGCAATATCCCGAAACGCAGCACTCCCGCTTCAGCCATAGCCGTTGAGAGGGAGCGGAAGAAAGACTGCATCTCGTCCGTCATGAACCTGGCTTTGTCACCCCTTGACTCGGGAAACATGCGTAAAAAAACCTCAACAGACTCCTGTATATCCCCTAGGTCCGTAATATGCCGGTAGCTTGTCTCACCTATCCGCTGCAGGTTTCGCATCTTACGTTTTATCTCGTGACGCTGCTTTCCGTCCAGCGTGCCCAGATACTCATCCCATCCGGAAGGGATCGGCATGTCCGCAGATACATCGATCTGCTGGTATTCGACCTTGTACTCCCGCTCACGGGCCAGAGGAACCAGGTCGACCGCGATGCTGGAATCAGGCCGTATTGTTTCCAGGTCCAGACAGGAAACTCCTTCCCTGAGGAGTTCATCCAGAATCGCGGCAAAAAAGTACCTCTCATAGCCGGGTACAACCACGAAATCCTGGTAATCACAGACATCCACACTGCCTGTTATCGAGGCCGTGCCCTGCCTGATCTGTAAAGGAGCAATACCGATGATCTTTTTGTCCAGCCAGACCGAGCGAATCCATGTATCCGCGCTTCCGCCGAAATGCCGCCACCAGGTCTTGATCCAGGCTGGAAGAACGAACAAAGGGTCCCATTTCAGTCCTGATTCCGGTCTCGAATAAAGAGAGGACAGGCTGTCAAAATCCTCCGGAAGAACTGTAATATCTCTATTCAAACGTGTGTCCCGTCAAGAAGAGCATTCGTCCTTTATGTCAAGATTATAACACACCCTGATTCAAACAAGAAAACCCGGCGGTGATCACCACGGGCTTTTTCCAAGGGAGGATACAGGTCAGGTGCCTTTTTCCGATATGTTAAGGAAGACGGAAGAGAAGGCAACGTCTGTCTCCAGGATGACAGCTATACAATGGGGATGAAGAGAGGAAGTTGACAAGGTGTGCCTTTACGGAAAGGAGAGACCAGTCGGGTGTGATTAGGAAAAATATTGTCTGTTTAAACGCAGGCGGAAAATGGTGTATTATTGAAAATGCACATAAAGAGCAAGCTTTATTATTCATAGCAGAACAATCTTCCGGCGGCCGCAGGCGGTCCGAGCGCAGGGAAAGGAGGTATGGATGTCCGGACACAGGCGAAACGAGAAAGAAGAAGAAAAGAGAGAGAAAGAGGACGAAAAGAGAAACGAAAAGCAGATGGATGAAAAATTCCGGCGTGATCCCGTTCGGGGTATCATGCTGGCCCTCATCCTGATCTGGGGCGGTGTGGTGGCCTTTCTGGAGACCTCGCATACCGTCAAGGCCGACTGGTGGGAGGCCTGGTCCATTTTTCTGGCCGGCACCGGTGTCATACTCCTGCTTAAAGCGCTCTACCGTCTCAGGCCGGAACACCGCCGCTCAGCAGGCGGTACGGTGATAATAGGCATCATACTACTATTCGTCGGGCTTGGCGATATAATAGGATGGGAATATAGCTGGCCGATTATCCTGATTGCCGTAGGCCTGGTTATCGCAGGGTCTGTTTTCTTCCGCCGCAGGCGTTAGCGCTACAGCCTTCCCAGGTTGAGCGTCATGAACTCATTCCAGAGATAGGCCAGGGGAGTCCACCACTGCTCGCGCCCGATGCAGCGAAAATAGGGCGGGCGGAGTGCCCTGATGAGGTCCCCGATGCGATATCGCACCAGGACAGGTGTGGATACTATCAGGCTTCCGTTCTCCCCGGGACGCATCTCGTGCAGCAGCTTCAGTTTTTCTCCGCACTGCACTTCAAAAAGGAAGAGGTCGTAGTTGGGTATCCAGGCCCTGCGGTCGTCCCCCTGCTGGCCGAACATTCCCTCCGTAGCCCCGTAGATCTCACGGATAGCCACATCACCGTAGAAAGCCCTCAAGGGGGCTTCGAAGCGGGTATTAATCCCGGCCACGCTGCCCAGCGTCATGATCCTCAGTCCCTTCCAGAGCGTTTTGGGATATACACCGTGGGCTTTTTTCAGATAGCGGCCGAATGAAATGGCCGTGGGGGCAACGCCTCCTACCATGTTTACGTTCTGGTCCCGGCATTTCTGGTAGGCCAGCTCAAAACGCGCTTCCCAGTCCCGGACGGTCTTTCCGCCGCCCAGGGCATCGATGTCTTCCTGAACGGGCAGGGAGTGGATAGGGGTAGAGGTAGAGACATATTTAACATATATCCCGGAGCTGTAGCCGTATTCAACCTCTCGCTCCCCCACCTTGATTTTGCCCACCACAGCCGGAAAATTCAGGTTCAGATTGATTCCCCGGAAGATATCGAATTGCCCGCTGGTGATGGCATAGTTGATCATGGCCCGGGCGGCGCTTACCCTCATCCTTATATCCGTGGGCGTCATGGGAATGAATTTGGGATCATCCTGGGTGGTGCCCCGCGTGATGGCCCATCCGGCCGGTTCCTCGTTCAGCAGCAGCCCCGTATTCCCCGCCATAACCTCCTGAATCAACGGCTTATATTCTTCATAGGTCATAACGGGAAAGGCCCGGCGGAAGTCCGCCAGGCCTTCGATGCCTGATGCTCCATGCTTAACGCCATACTCAGTGGCCGCGTATGTCTTCAGCAGATTATCCAGTACCTTTTCCTGGGCTTTTGCCGGGTCTGAAAGGGCTTCCTGCCAGGGCTGAACAAAGCCCTTCAACATCTGCATAACCTGGGGTGAAGCTGCCATAAACTCCCTCCGTGGCAAAACATTCAACCAAAAACGGTACAGGAATCAGTCCTATCCTGGAATATCCAAATCCTTCTCCCGTCTTCCTTTTCCAGAGAGAAGCCGGAAGTCGCCTCACCATCGTCAGTGCTGGATATTGAGGCCTTTGGGCATCCGGACCTTTTTCTCCAGGCTGTCATAACCCTCATCCAGGAACATCATATGCTCCCGCTCTTCCGGGGAGACGATCTGCGGATATGATTTTTCGGTGTGTTTGGGCTCCTGGTTGACCTGCATCAGTATGAAAGGCCGGTCGACCCTTTTAATAGTCCAGGGGCAATGGATGAATCCGGGCGGAATATATACCACGGTAGACTGGGTAATGATGTGCTTTTCCATCTCCGGTCCCATGCAAAATTCTACTTCAGCTCCCAGGTCCATGGGATCATCGGGGTTGGTGCCGATGTGGATGATAAGCTCAGCCTCCTTATGGATATGCGGCCCATGGCGCATCTGGTCCCAGGAGGTCACCCCGGGCATGTCAGGGACCCTGGGCACCCAGTGAATCACGTAGCTATTGCTGCCCTTGATGATATCGCCATCCAGGGAGGCAATGACAGCTCTTCTTTCATCCACACCGGGCGGGAGCCCCGAAAAAAAATATTTTCCGTATTTCGTTTCAGCCATATTTCTCTCCTTGAGTTTATTAACTTCCCTGCAAATCCGGAAGCGTTTCTTTTATATGAACATGAGGAAAAAAAGGATATCCGGAAATTCCTGTCCGCTACAGCGAATATCCGGTATATTGATATATCTGGTATACCAATACCAGCTGGTATACCGATACCAGCCGGTATACCGATACCAGCCGGTATACTCAAACCGCCGGTATGTTTATACCGGTGGAATTGATTGTGTTCGATTATACATCTTAATATCGAAGACAGTCAATCCGTCCGGCACCGGCGGCAGCTTGATCAGGAGTCTATAGCTGTTCTCAGTGCACTGGTAAAGGTTTGCAGGCTGCTGAGGGTTTGGTCCTCTTTCATCAACTGGACCAGCCGGCTGCCAACGATTACGCCGTCCGCCAGTTTCGAAACCTGTGCGGCCTGCTCCGGGCTGGAAATACCGAAGCCGACGCAGAGCGGCAGGGAGGAATATTTCCTTACGCGACCGATGAAGGCCTCCGTACCCGCCGGGAGGCTATTCCTGGCCCCGGTAACACCGGCCACGGAGACCAGGTAAATGAAGCCGCGCGATTTTGCCGCTACCAGGCGTATTCTTTCTTCCGTGCTGGTGGGGGCCAGCAGGTAGACCAGGTCGATGCCGTTGGCGGCGGAGGCCTCTTCGAGGACCAGACCCTCCTCCGGCGGAAGATCGGGGACTATCAGCCCGTCAATTCCGGACTTATGGCAGTCCCGGCAAAACCTGTCCTCTCCATAGCTCATGACCGGATTATAGTATGTCATGAATACCAGGGGGACTTCCGTTTTCTCTCTTATCCGGGAAGCTGTCTCAATACAAAAAGAAGGAGTTACACCATTCAGCAGCGCACGGTAGCTGGACTCCTGGATGGTAGCGCCATCCGCCAGCGGGTCGGAGAAGGGGATGCCCAGCTCAACGATATCCGCCCCGCTGGCTGCCAGGAGCGGTACCGCCTCCAGCGTTGTTTCCGGTCTGGGATACCCCGTGGTGACATAGGGGATCAAGGCTTTATGTCCTTTCCTGTTAAATATCTCAGAGATACGGCCCATTATTGCACCTCCAGTGCTTTCATCACGATTTGCAGGTCCTTGTCTCCCCTTCCGGACAGGTTGACCAGGACGGTCTGATCACTACTCATCGAGGCGGCGATCCCAGCCGTCCGGGCCAGGGCATGAGATGATTCCAGGGCCGGAATGATGCCCTCCATACGGCAGAGATCCTTGAATCCTTCCATGGCTTCCTGGTCGGTGACGCTGACGTAGTTGACCCTGCCGCTTTCTTTCAAATAGGAATGTTCAGGCCCGACTCCCGGATAGTCCAGCCCGGCTGAAATGCTGTAGGTCTCCGTGATCTGGCCGTGCTCATCCTGAAGGAGAAACGACCTGGCCCCGTGCAGAACACCCGGCTTGCCGGCTAAAAGAGCGGCCGCGTGCTGTCCCGAGTCCAGACCCTTTCCTCCTGCCTGGACGCCGGTTAAACGGACTTCCTTATCTTCCAGGAAAGCGGAAAAGATACCCATTGAGTTGCTCCCACCGCCCACGCAGGCCACCACATGACCGGGCAGCTTGCCGGTCTGTTCGATCATCTGCCTCCTGGCTTCCTTTCCGATGACCGACTGGAAATTCCTGACCAGGGAAGGATAGGGATGAGGCCCGACTACGGAGCCGAGAAGGTAATGCGTGGTCTCACAGTTGGTGACCCAGTCGCGAATGGCCTCGTTAATGGCATCCTTCAGGGTGCGGCTTCCGCTGGTGACCGGCACGACCCTGGCCCCGAGCAATTTCATGCGGAAAACGTTCGGCTCCTGCCGGCGTATGTCCTCTTCTCCCATATATATAATGCACTCCATTCCCAGCAGGGCGCAGACGGCTGCTGTAGCTACACCGTGCTGTCCGGCGCCGGTCTCAGCGATGACACGCTTCTTACCCATTTTTTTCGCCAGCAAACCCTGGCCCAGGGCATTATTGATCTTGTGCGCCCCGGTGTGTGCCAGGTCCTCCCTTTTCAGATAAATAGCGGCCCCGCCGTACAGCCGGGAAAGCCTCTCAGCCTTAAAAAGGGGAGTGGGCCGCCCTATATAATCCCTGGCAAGTGCATCAAACTCGCCCCAGAAGCGGGTATCGTTTTCAAGGGAGCGGTAATACCTGAACAGCTCATCCAGCGCGGGAATCAATGTCTCCGGCACGAACCTTCCCCCGTATTCTCCAAAATAACCTCTCTGATCAGCTAACATGGCTAAACCTCCATCGGGTTTATTTAAAACATAATGTTTTAGTTGAAGCCCCTCCAAAATCCTTCTCCCGTCTTCCTTTTCCAAAGGAAGAAGCCGGTGTTGCCGTTGAAAAAGGCACCTGACTCGTCTCCCTGTCATGACGCCAGCCTGTCTATTTCCTTCATCAGGTCACGGAACTGCTCCAGGAACAGCGACTGTCTTCCATCCGATATCGCGTGAACGGGGTCGTGATGCACCTCCACGATCAAGCCGTCCGCCCCCGCAGCTATGGCCGCTTTGGAAAGAGGCATCACGAACTCCCTTTTTCCCGCGGCATGGCTGGGGTCCACCAGGACGGGCAAATGACTGACTTCCTTGATGGCGGGAATGGCGCTTATATCCAGCGTATTGCGGGTATTATCCACAAAGGTGCGGATGCCCCGCTCGCACAGGATAATGCGGCTGTTGCCCTCGGACATGATATATTCGGCGGACATCAGCAGCTCTTCGATAGTGGCGGCAAAACCGCGTTTAAGCAGTATGGGACGCCTGGTATGCCCGGCCTTTTTCAGCAGGGCGTAGTTTTGCATATTGCGGGCGCCGATCTGGATGATATCGGCGGACTGCTCCACCAGCTCGATATTGCTTGTATCCGTCGCCTCGGTCACTATCAGCAGGCCGGTCTCCCGGCGCACCTTTTCCAGGATTCTCAGCCCTTCCTTTTCAAGTCCCTGGAAACTGTAAGGCGAGGTGCGGGGTTTATAGGCGCCGCCCCTGAAGATGCTCGCTCCGTTCTTTTTAACGCTTTCAGCAATGGTAATGGCCTGTCCCTCGCTCTCAACGGCACAGGGCCCGGCCATGACGACCGGTTTTTTTTCGCCGATTTCTATATCTCCCAGTTTTACCGTCGAAGACTGTGTATGCGTCTCCCTGCTTACCAGCTTATAGGGCCTGGTCACTCGCAGGGTCTCCTTGACACCTTCCAGCGAAAGGAGCTGTGAGTCCTCCACGAAACCCTGGTTACCCACTATACATACGGCCGTTCTCTGCGCCCCGGGAATGGGAATTCCGCGGTATCCCAGGCTTTCAACATGCCGGATCACGGCCTGTACCTGTTCCCCGGAAGCATCATTTTTCATTATCACCAGCATCAGTTATTCTCCCTCTATATATATCCCGAACATAATCAATCAAATCCGTGCGGGGGCAAATCCCGCCACCGCACTTACATATTTATCATTTACAGGTCCACAGCATTAACCTTCATCAGCTTTCGCATTGCGTATAAATTCCCTTATTTTGGCCGGGTCCTTGCTGCCCGCGCTCTCCACCCCCGAGGAGACGTCCACACCCCAGGGCCGCACTTCTCTGACCACCCCGCTCACATTCCCGCAGTCCAGTCCTCCGGCGACCATTACCGGGTACCTGGCGGCCGCCGTTTTGGCCAGGCTGTGGTTGAAGGTCCGTCCGGTACCTCCGTACTGTCCCGCAATCCCGGTATCCAGCAGGAAGACCAGCCTTTCAGCCAACAAGAAGGCCCAGTCCTGCTCCATTTCCTTAATAAGGCTTCCGGCGGTACTGCCGGCGGAAACGTGCAGGGTCCTGAAAAGGGGCAGCCTGATATCCCGGCAGTAGTCCCGGTCCTCATCGCCGCTAAGCTGGACCCTCTTCAGCCCGCAGAAAGCGGCTATATCATTGACCTCGCCGGCGGGCGCATTGACAAACACGCCCACCGCTTCAGGGGGATTCTCCAGCGAGCGCAGAGCCGCTGTAATCTCCGCCGCCTGCTCCGCCGTCACTCTGCGCCGGCTGGGAGCGAACATCAGGCCGATGAAGTCCGCCCCTTCGGCGGCGGCGCATAAAGCCTGCTCAGGTCCCGTTATCCCGCAGATCTTGACCTTAGTCATAGCAGTTCCCTCATTTTTGCGGCAATATCCCCCGAAGCCACCAGGGATTCTCCAACCAGGGCGGCGTTCACCTTCCATTCCTGAAGTTTTTGTATATCGCCGCGGTCCTTAATCCCGCTTTCGCTGACCACTATCCTGTCCGCAGATATCAGCGGGCGCAGCCGCCGGGTAGTATCGATGTTCACCGAAAAGGTGCGCAGGTCCCGGTTGTTGATGCCGATAATTTCGGCGCCGCTCTCAAGTGCCCTCTCCACCTCGTTTTCGTCATGCACCTCCACCAGGCAGCGCATTTTCAGCCGCCGGCTTATCTTCAGCAGAGAGGAAAGCTCAGCAGCCGGTAGAATAGCCGTAATCAGCAGCAGCGCATCCGCCCCGCAGGCCCTCGACTCATACACCTGGTAGGGATCGAAGATGAAGTCCTTCCTGAGCAAAGGAGGGCGTTCGTTTCCCAGGGCGGCATGTATACGGCTGAGATATCCGGTGCTACCCTGGAAAAATTTGTTGTCCGTCAGCACCGAGATAGCCGCCGCCCCGTTGGCGGCATACTGCCGTGCGATTTCCAGGGGATCGAAGTCCCGGCAGATCAGACCCTTCGAGGGTGAGGCCTTCTTGACCTCGGCGATCAGGCGGACACGATCACCGGACAGGGCCTCCGCCAGGTCCAGGGGAGGCGCCATGGATGATGAAAGCTGAAGCATTTTTTCCAGCGGGACAGCTTTCTTCCTTTCTTCCAGCTCCTGCCGGCTGTTAGCGACTATCTCGTCCAGAATCATCCCCCGTCTCCTTGAGTTTATGCGTAATTTCGATCATGCTTTTAAGTTTGGACATAGCCCGGCCGCCGTCTATGATCTCCTGTGCCAGCGCTACTCCCTCTTTCAGAGAGTCCACCCTGTCACCAGCCAGCAGAGCGGCAGCGGCGTTCAGCACCACGGCATCGCGACCGGCCCCTCCACCTCCCGAAAGCACCTGCCTGATGGTGGAAGCGTTGATGTCCGCGCTGTCCCCCCTTATGCTTTCAAGGGGCGCTCTTTTAAGTCCCATTTCCTCGGGAGATATCCGGCGCCTGGAAATACGAGTAAATCCATCTTTGATTTCGCAGTATTCGGACTCCCCCGAAATGGAAAGCTCGTCCATACCGTCCATACCGTGCACAACCAGCGCATGCTGCGTGCCCAGGTTAAGCAGGACCTGCGCCATCTTCTCGACAAGGTCATGGCTGGCCACGCCTATCACCATATTTCCGGCCTGGCCGGGATTGGTCAGGGGGCCCAGTACGTTGAAAACCGTGCGTATACCGATTTCACGCCTGGTCGGAGCGGCATATTTCATGGCGGGATGGAAGTTGGGAGCGAACATGAAACCGATCCCCGCCTGGCGGATGCAGCTCTCAACCTGGCGGGCATCCAGATCAATGTTGACCCCCAGCGCTTCCAGCACATCCGCGCTGCCGCACCGGCTGGAAGCCGCCCTGTTGCCGTGCTTGGCGATCCTGACGTCGCCGCCGGCGGCTACAAAGGCGGCCGCGGTTGAAATATTAAAGGTATTAAGACCGTCTCCACCCGTCCCAACAACATCCAGAACCGGCCCGTCCGTCCTGACCTGGATGGCCCTGGACCTCATTACCCGCGCCATTCCCGTCAGCTCATCTGCTGTCTCCCCCTTGATCCTGAGCGCGGTGAGAAAGGCGGCCAGTTGAGCGGAGGTGGCCTTTGCCTCCATAATCTCTTCCATCACAGCCGCGGCTTCATCGATTGAAAGAGACCGGCCGTCAATCAGCAAACCAATAGCTTCTTTAATCATTTTTACCATCATCTCCTGTTCAGGAAATTTTTGAGGACTGTTTTTCCGCCCTCGGTCATAAAGGACTCGGGATGAAACTGCACCCCTTCCACCGGGTACTCATTATGCCTGAGACCCATGATCGTGCCGTCATCCGTCCAGGCGGTGATCTCCAGGCAGTCCGGCAGTCCCTCGCGCTTGACCACCAGCGAATGGTAGCGTATAGCGGTAAAAGGATCGGGCAGGTCTTTGAAAACACCCTTGTTGATATGGTGGACTTTCGAGGACTTGCCGTGCATGATTTGAGCGGCCTGCCAGATATATCCCCCGTAGCTGTAGCCAATGCACTGATGTCCCAGGCACACTCCCAGCAGGGGCACCCTGGCACCGAAGTGCTTGATGACATCGTTTGAAATTCCGGCCTGCAAGGGTGTGGAAGGGCCGGGAGATATGACGATATATTCAGGGTTCATGGCCTCAATTTCTTCCAGCGAGGTCTTGTCGTTGCGCACAACCCTGACCTCCTGTCCCAGCTCGCAGAAATACTGGTAAAGGTTATAGGTGAAACTATCGTAGTTATCAATCAGCAGCAGCATTTTTATCCTCCGCTCAGTCCTTCAGTCCCTCGGCCTGGTCAATAGCGTTGACCAGCGCCCTGGCCTTGTTTAAAGTTTCTTCATATTCGCGTTCAGGCACGCTGTCGTATACTATCCCGCAGCCCGCCTGGGTATAGGCGGTCTTGCCCTTCATGATAATGGTGCGGATGGCGATGGCCATGTCCATGTTGCCGGAAAAGGAGAAGTAACCGCAGGCGCCGGCATAAGGTCCCCGTTTTTCCTTTTCGAATCTGGCAATGATTTTCATGGCGCTTATTTTGGGCGCACCGGAGACCGTTCCAGCGGGGAAGCAGGCCCGCAGGGCATCAAAGATCGAATAATCGCGGCTGAGCTTGCCCTGTACATGCGTTACCATATGCATAACGTGGGAATAGCGTTCGACATCCATCAGCTCGCTGACCCTGACGCTGCCCGGCTCGCTGACCCGCCCGATGTCGTTGCGTCCCAGGTCCACCAGCATAATATGCTCGGCCTTCTCCTTTTCATCAGCGCGCAGCTCCTTTTCCAGACGGGCGTCCTCCTCCGGGGTCTCTCCACGCGGACGCGTACCGGCCAGCGGCCGCGTCATCACCGTCCCGTCTTCCACCCTGACCAGGATCTCGGGCGACGTGCCGATTATCTGGAAATCGCCGAAATCCAGGAAATACATGTAGGGTGAAGGATTAATGGTCCTCAGCGCCCGGTATATTTCAAAGGGAGGGGCCTGCGTCGTCCTGATCATGCGCTGGGACAGCACGACCTGAATAACATCACCGGCGTTGATATACTGCTTGACCCTGCGTACGGCAGCCTCGAACTCCTCCCTGGAGAGACCTGATGCAGGGGATTTTTCCGCCGGCAGATCTGCCGTTCTGTCTTTACGTCTCAGCTCCAGCGGGCGATTGAGTCTTTCTACCAGGTCATCGATTTTTCGGGTGGCTTCCCGGTAGGACTGCTCTATATCCCCGTCCAGGCGGACATGGCTCAAGACCTTGATTTTATGGGTAACATGATCGAAAACCAGCAGGGTATCCGTAAAGAGGAAGACGGCTTCCGGCAGACCGAACTGGTCATCCGGTGGAGAGGGCAGATTTTCAAAATGGGTCACCACCTCGTAGGAAAGGAAGCCCACGGCGCCGCCGTAGAAGCGGGGAAGCCCTTCGACAGGCACCAGCTGGAACCGCTCCATCTCTTTCCTGACCAGGGGCAGTGGGTCGGTATTATCCTGCGCCGTCACCCGCAGAATACGGTAAGGCTCGGTGCCGATGAAGCTGTAGCGCGCCAGGTGCTGCCCTCCTTCCACGCTTTCCAGCAGGAAAGACTGGCTGTTATTCTGTATCTTGAGGTAGGCCGACACCGGCGTTTCCAGGTCGGCCACGATCTCGCGGTAGACCGGCATCAGGTTGCCTTGCGTCCGCCGCTTTTTCACTTCTTCAAGTCCCGGATAATACATCTTTTTTCTCCTGTAATAAATGCAAAAAAAACCTCTCGCCCATAGGGGCGAGAGGTTATACTCCGCGGTACCACCCTGGTTGGCCGTCCGGTGAAAATGAAACAGGACGGTCATCTCTTTCAGGTACGGCCCGGCAAAACCGGGATTATACCCTGAGCATTGATAACGGTGCTCTCTCCGTTCCTGCCTAATCGGTCTCCCTTTCGGAGGAAAGCTCAAGAGTCCATTCAGTCCCTGCGCAAGCGCCGGCTCACACCTTACCCGGCTCTCTGGGCCTCGCTGGAGACCTACTCGTCTCTTTCACAGCCTTTAAGCTATCCTTTTCAGTATAAGGGTATATTTCAGATTTTGTCAATGGGCATTTTGCCCCTTGATCCGCCATTAAATTGCCACGAATGAGCGAGGGATATGGGAGAGGGCCTGAACGGATTTCAGGATTCAGGGGACCTTGAAATAGATAGTATATCAGCTTAAGCTCCAACAATATCTGAATAAAAGCGAATTTGACGTTAGTGCAAAAAGATCTGTTATTCAATTGTATGACCACTGTAGGTGAAATGCTGGATCCCGACGCCGCCTTTTCACCCTGTCGGGGACGGTAACCAGCGGTTGCCGCAGCATCATCAGGGCGGGGTGGATTTTGATTTTTATACCTGTTTTTACTCTGATCGAAATTCAAATATAAATATGATTTGCAGACTGAAAGGAAAAGGGCTTACAGGAAAATACTTTTATGTTGATAGAATAAATTACAAAACAAATCTTGACAACCGCATATTTTGTGCTATAATACGGTAACAATATAACATCATACGCATAAACTTATGTTTGCCTGATCATGTATTTCTTCCGGCGGCATATATAA
>JAFGOB010000124.1 GCA_016926695.1 Dehalococcoidales bacterium
AAGCTGTATGATCTCTCTCACCATGGTAATGTCCACGGCATAAGATTCCTCCCCCAGATCAAATACGACCAGTTGTTTTTCCTCTACCACGGCTTTTTCTGCCATATAGGTACCTCCTTATATATCAGGACAATTATTTTTTATTAACCGGATATCCGGTTTTACTCTCTACTTTTACGCCGCACCCGGGCCTTCTCATGAAATAAAGGCCAGCAGCAATCCCGCCGATGGCTACTATTGCACATAGCAGCATTATTTCGAAAAGGGTGGAAAAGGGCATCCGGGTCAAAGCCGGGGGGAGCAATGCGCTTCCTTCCCGGATCATTCCCCCAATTACCCTGTAGTCAGCACAATACAGGTTGCAAACTAATCCCAGTATGGCTGGTACCGCCAGTACTGCTGTCATTGAACCCAGTATCAGTCTGGTTTTACGCCTGATCATTTAACTTTCTTTCCTCTTCAGTTTTTTCATTATTTCATATAGCTCCAGTTAACCCGGCACAGCCGCTTATTCCCGTTGGTTCTGAAACCATTCACTCATCATGTCTTTCACTTCTTCGGCTTCATTCATGACTTCCTCTATAGATATATCGGGTAATGACTTGATCAAACGGTCAAGCGGTGTTTCCTCAACTTCCTCCACTTTACTGAACAACTGGGAAAACAGGTTATCCTTGTTTTCTTCTTCGTCTTTTTTTCCCTTTTCATCTTCCCCGGACTTTTTAGCAGCATCCTCAGCAGGAATTGGTGTTTTTCCATTTGCTTCAACAGCCGGGGAGGAAGCAGATGCAGCACTGGCAAGGGCTGATGCTGCACTGGCAAGGGCTGATGCTGCGGCGGCATTGGCTACAGCAGTCGCACTCTCACCCGAAGTATAGCCGACTTTTTCTTCTACCTCTTGAGACAATTCAGGGAACGGTAAAATCGGGACTTCCGCTTGATCCTCACTGCCGGCCTGGATATCCGGCGCCGGCGAATCCTTTTTCACCGGCCGGGCTTTCCCTTCGGCAGAAACCGGCTTTTTACCGGCGGGCTTGGGATCAGCTTTTTTCTCATCCGGGGGCAGTATCGCATCCAGCTCGATATCATCTTCTTCCAGCGTCTTACCCTCGTTTACTTTCTCAAATAGATTGTCGACAGCTTCTTCATCAATAGTTCCATCGCCGAATTCCTGCTCGATCTCTTTCTCGGATATTTCCATATCATTTTCAACCAGCGAGCTGGCAGGAATGACTACCTTTACCGGAGTGTCACTTTCCATAATTTGAAGAGAATCACCGGACTGAAAAAACGGGTCCTTCACCGGTTCATCCGCTCCGGTTTTCCTGGTCGTTTTGTCTTTACTTTCTTTCAGTACCGGTTTAACCTGAGCAGCCGGCCTGGCCGTTTTTTCCGGCTTAATTGTTTTTGCTGCTTTTGCCGGCTTTTGCGGTTTGATGTTTTCTTCCAGCTTCAGTTCATCCGCCGGACTTATTTCTTCATCTCTTCTTTTTCTAAAAAGAAACATCTATTTCTCCCCCGGGTCCCGTTCTCTTCCCCCGGCCGTATATTTACGCTTACCTGAAATACCCCTCACGGTATGCCTTTGAAAGAACGGCGTAAAGCTCAAAGAAACCTGTTATTTTCTGTTCCTGCACTCGTTTCAAGACCTCGGTCCTTTGTTTCAACTGGGAATATATCTGCTGCCTCTTTTCATAGGGAATTCCCCTTCTCATAGCCACCTTTTCCTCCAGTAAATAGGACTGGTTGGCTCCCCTGGCATCGAAGCTGTCATCCAGGGGCTTCCAGCGGAACACCTCCATGAAGGAAAAGGTATCGTTGACCGAATCATACCCCACAATTTCGTTAATACTGGTGACACGCCTGGCATTCTGCCCGTTCGGCAGCCTGACCTGCTGGGCAATTACCACCAGGTTAAGGTTATCTACGTAAGACTTGGGAACGCTGATCGGATTACCCGTCAAACGCTGTATGAGCTTGGTAACCGAAGAAGCATGGAAGGTACTCATACAGGCGTGACCCGTCTGCATTGCCTGGAAGGCAATAGCTCCTTCCGCACCGCGGATCTCACCCACTATAATAATATTGGGTCTCTGTCGCAGTGCAGCTTTCAGCAGGTCGAACATAGTCACACCGGAAGCTTCCGAGTTCTTGACCCCTTCACGCGTGCACCCCCTGATCCAGTTAGGATGCGGCACCTGTAGCTCCGGTGTATCCTCGATGCTGACGATTTTAGCTTCGGGTATGATGAAAGTAGTCAGGGCATTCATCAGCGTGGTCTTGCCTGAGGCTGTTTCTCCCGAGATAAAGACATTCATCTGCTCCTGAAGCATGATGGAAAGATAGGCCGCCATTTCATAGCTCAGCGAACCGAACTGGACCAGCTCCAGGATGCTGATGGGTACACCTGTAAACTTCCTGATGGTAAAATTGCTGCCTCGCTTTGACACATCCGTACCGTATACTATGTTGATACGAGAGCCATCCGGCAGAGTAGCATCCACGCAGGGATTCCGGAAAGTAACGGGATGCTTGATGCCGTCAGCAAGCTGGACCACGTACTTATCCAGTTCCTCGGCAGTATCAAATGAAATACCGGTACGCAGACCGCCAAAAACCTTATGCTCCACGAAAATGGCGCCTACACCGGAACAGGAGATATCCTCGATATTGGGGTCCCGGATAACGGGCTCCAGGACTCCCATGCCCAGCAGCTTGCGCTTGATGGCATAGCGGATTGACTGGTATTGCACCGGGTCCATCGCCAGCTTTTCGCCGGATCCGTTTCTCCTGGTCAACAAAGCCATCAGGCTTCTGCTTTCCGAACCCTTCCCACCGGATTTATTGTCTTTGGTCCTGGCGCCAACCTTCTCCAAAAGCTGTTTGCTGTCCTTTTCTGCGGCTTTTTTTTCTTTACCGCCGCGTACAACAACCAGTCTTTCCAGGATATTAAGGATCACTTTAAGGCGTTCTGGACCTTCATCCACGCTTTCCAGCTCCTCCACGAAATTGACCAGGCGGTGCTCTATTTTTTCCATCAAGGTTTCCACATCTCCGAATAGGCAGGGTTCGATGGGAATATAGTGGTCCCTTATGTCCTCGGTATTGGCCAGCACATGTATTAATATCTCATCGTCAACCAGATAAATCAGGTTACGGTTTTTCACGCTTTTCAAATTGCGGTTGAGCTTGGAATAATATTGAGGCATCCCGATTTCATCCAGAGGAAGCGAATGCAGGTACTGGAGCAGGTGCAGTTTGGTTTGACACTGCTCTTGCAGCTCCGGAGCCAACTGACCGTATGTTGGACAACTTGTAATATTCACTCCACACTCAGCTCCGCATTCGTGCATGCATTCCTTTAATTTAAACGGCAGACTGGGCATTATTAGACTCCTAGACTCGTGCTTTAGACATTGGTATAATGCGCATTCCTACCTTTGGTTCCACCTCAAATGTCACGATATCACCGGTAGGCCGGTCTGCTCCTCTGACTTTCAATACTTCCAGTATTTTCACCAGCCTGTCACCCATCTGTTCAAGCCTGATCCTGAAATGAGCATCACAAAGTGAACGGCTGCGAGAGAGTACTTCTTCATCGAAGGCATAAGAATGAGCCACCAGAATAATTGTCCTGCCCTGGTCACACAGGTTTTTACAAGCGGAAAAGAAGTCAACATTGGCCACCTGATCGCTGTGTGCCACCAGAAGGGTAATAGAATCTACAAGTATCAGTTTGTAGTGCCCCGGCAGTTTATCGAAATGATAAAGCAGGGCACGGAACCGTCCTTCGGTGTCTTCATCATCTCCCCTTAATGTAAGAGGATAGATGCGCAGACGGTCCATAAGAAAATGATCGAGTGTAAATAAATTCAATGAGTCCATCTGAGCAATCAGGCTTTTGACTGTGTTTTCAGTGGTATAGTAAGCCACGGAAAGATCGGATGTCCCCAGTGCGCCAAAGGTGAGATGCTGGCTGAGTACGCTCTTACCGGCATCGGAATGTCCTTCGATCAGGCCCAGCGATCCGACGGGAATTCCTCCGCCCAACTTTTCATCCACTTCCCGGATTCCAGTCATAATAACTGCCTTTTTTTCAGTTTCATTGACCATTATTACCTCTTACGAGAGACGATATTTTTTTGCCCGTTATTTTTCCTTGCAGAAACCTCGGTTTTTGCCGCGGGCTCAGCAGAAATAAACAAACTGCCCAGATCAAGCTCCTGCTCAGCACCGTTATCGATCGGTAATACCAGCCTCAGCCTGGCTGGTTTAGTATATTTAGCAGGGGGCGCTTCTTCTATTTCCTCAAAATCATCGACTGTATCTTCACACTCAGCGGATTCTTCCCCTGTATCCTCACCTGGTTTAGCCTGGCCTGCTTTTAAGCCGTTTTGAATAAAGGCAAGCGGTTGAAGGGATGCACCTCCGCCATTCAATATACCGTGCAGCTCAAGGATTAACACACTCCAGGCATTAGAGGTATTCCCGTAAACTGACTGGCGGAGAATCAACTCAGTCAAACGATGGACCCTTTCTTTAAATCCCGGGGGCAACTGCCCCGTAAAGCCGTTTATTTCCATGCAGATAGCCACTTCCTCGGTAATCAGGCTTTTTTTCTCCGCCGAATCGGATTCTGTAACAGGATCCGTAGCTACTTCCGCCAGGTAGAGGATGGTATCCCTGATCTCCTGGGTAAGCGTTCCCGTGGTGGCATATACATCCAGGAATACCGGAAGCTGGCTCGCACCGATTTCCTTTTTGGCCGAGGAGACCCAGCGTATCAGGTTAGACAGCAAATTGACCTGGGATATCACTGATTTTGCTTCACCTGTCGTTGCCTCAGCCTCTTCCTCTTCTCCGGTCTTCCGGTCTGCGGCTGCGGACTTTTCTTCATCCGGTATATCTCCCGAAGTCATCCCTGTCTCATCCGAAACCTCGTCCGTCATAGGCTCAAAACCGTCAGGCTCTTCCACGGGTTGAAACTCATCAGGAGAACTTTGCGGCATATCCAGATCATCGGGATTATCCTGAACGGGGGATGCCTGGGGCCCAAAACCGCTATTGCTGCTGTCAAAGGCCGGTTCCTGCTTAAACGGCTGATCGGAACCCGTATCAGAGGTTGGACCGGCGTCACCAACAGGCTGAAACTGGGGCTGGGGCTGCTGCTTTTCGTCCTGTTTATTTACGTTCTCCTGGATTTGGGGGATTTTCAAATCCAGCAAAAAATCACGCACGCTGCTCAGCGTCTGCCTGAGTTCACTCTTTATTAGTTTAAATTCACCTTCCAGGACTTTTACCCGATCATCAGCCGACATCGCATTCTACCCCTTGAGATCATCGTTCTGGGCAGAGCCTTTTCCAGTCGGTAAGGAACTCCTGAGAGGAGAACCCGCCTCCATCAAAAGCGCTCTTATGTCCATCATCAGTTGTTTGGTCTCGGCTTTGGCCCGCATAAACTCATCCTCCAAAGCCTTTATCCTGATTTCCGTTTCTGTTAATTGTTCTTCGTTATCCATGACTAATTCACCTGAACCGAGCTAAAAAGTGTTGCCGCTATCTCCGGCAGAAAGACCATGCATCCCCCCGAAATAATGCACAGTACTCCCAGGTTAAAAAAGGTCTTGTACCAGCTTCCGCCGTCAGCTATGCTGGGAGCCAGGGAGTTGGCGACGGTAAAGATAATGACCAGCGGCAGAACAAGCGTATGCAATATACCTAGACCTTCCACGTTGAAACTGGTAAAGGCGCTCATTGTCGTGGCGCCTGAAACCTGGGGCATAGCGGCTTCTGCCTCTCCCACCATGTTGCCGAAGATGGTAATTACCTCGGATACAAAGACCAGCAGGGCAATCACCGCCGCATGCATGGTTATGCACAGGTAGCGGAAGGGAGTAGCCACAGCCTTCCTCTTAGCCCTCAGGCTGGCCACTTTGTTGGCAAACAGTCCTGCATGGTAGCCCACCTGCTCGGCATCACCTCCAACATCTATTGAATCGTAAAACATCCCAATACTGCGGTGTACGAGCTCGCTTCCAGTCTCTTCCACGAACTTGTCCCAGCACAGCCGGGGCTTAATACCTGATTTCAAGCGGACATACAGCCTCTTTACCTCTACCCGCAGGCAGTTGATAGATTCCATATCTATGCGGCTCAGAGCCTCCTTGACAGTGGTGCCTATGGCGCCGCATATACCACCCAGGGAGGCCAGAAATGTACCTATCTCGCTGTCCCGCTTGGTTACCTTGGCATCGTCCTTGTTCATTATCCATCCGATGGGGAAGACCATTATCCCCAGTATCAGCAGGGCCCATCCGAAGTTCATCCCCCGCATAACGACCAGGCTGCAAATAACTGCTGCTACCGGAACTATTATTTTCAACAGGCTGTGGGCCTGTTTCTGTTCTTTCGATCCGGCACGACTTAATACTGTTTTCTCACGCGGGGACATAAGGTAAATCAGCCATACCCCCACACCCGTGGTGGCCGTGGAGATAAACACCAGGCCGATCAGGAAATTGAACTCCACCTTCCAGATCATGGTTGAAACGATGCCCATGATAATCACCAGGATGGCGGACAGGATCAACGAAACATAGGCATCCGTCCACAGCTTCAGCGCTTCGATCTTACGCCCGTACTCGTTTTCATAGTCCTCGGCCTGGGACTTGGCTTCCCTGACAAGGAAATCGGACTCAGGCTCACCTGAAAGCAGGGAACTGGAGAAACGCAGAAGCAGCTCGCGCATTTTATCTTCTTTGGTATTTTCGCCTACCAGGCGGCAGCCCTTGGCATAGTCATATTTCAGTTTTTCACAGGTGGTATCTACTTTTTTGAATGACTCAGCCGCTGAACACGGCAATTTGGCGGCATACTCAAATATCAGCTTGCGCGGCACTCCGGCAGCGGCTATTACCGACATGCAGGAGAGCTGGTACAGCATGTCGAAGCTAAAAGCGCTCTTGTCCTTGAAAGCAAAAACCGATTTCTTCTTGCTCTGGACAGAGCTTTTAGCCGCCCCGCCTTTGGCGGAAAGCTTGCTCTTTATATCATTCAGGCTGCTCAGTTTACTAATACTCATGTTTCTTAAATAATTTTTCCCGGTAATTATCCGGCTTTCTTTTATGATCCTGTAAATGTCTTGGAGACTGTTACCCCGTTGGGAGTAGTAACAATCACCAGGTTATCCGACTCGCTCTTAATAGGCGGGCTGATTTTAGCCTCCAGCACAAGCTCTTCATCCGGATTTAGAATACCCGGCTCGAAGACCTCAGGCAGACCGGCATCGGTATATATACCTTCAACCGTCCATTCATTATTCCCCGGGCTGGAAACGGTATAGGGCAGCCAGGTCACATAATATTCATTGGCATTATCCCTGTGATGGACTATTACGTCCCACTTGGCAAACTCAGCCAGCTTGACCTGACCGATGTTGTCCATGTGTATCTCCAGTTGATTTGCCGCAGGCTGCGTCACTTCTTCCACCGTTATATTGGTCCTCATTCTTTGCTCATTCCGCTGGCTTATCGAGTCAATATTAGCCGATGTATTATCGATGGATGACAGGAATCCCCGGGACATGGTCATCCCCCCGATCACCAGCAAGGCCACACATATAATTGATACAAACGCCGTTTCCATTTTTCTCTTACATGCTGAAGTAGTATTCCGCCGCTATTCCGTTGGGTATAACTACCTTCACATAATAGGTCCCGCTATCGGGGGTAGAGTCATACGTGACGGTTATCTTAACCGTTGCCCCCGTCTTCCATTCAGTATCATTTTCAATTATGTAATCCCACTGGGGATAGCTGCCCTCGGCAGTATCTTCGTGCGGTATGCGTACGAAGTCCCCTTCGGGGCCCATGAAAATATCGCTTTGCTCAACCGCGAATATTCTTGAGCTGCCCACATTTTTAACCCAGATATAAACTGTTAACCTGTCTTCCGTGCTGGCCGCATGCACAATATTCACCTGGGTCTGCATCCGGTCATCAATTTTTTCTGTCATACTAACCATGGCTGCGCTTGATCTGCTAATCATCGGGTACACCGAGTTGAATAAAAATATCGAGCAGATTATTCCGGCTATGATCAATAGTGCTGTAGTTATGGTCTTATCCAAGTAAGACCTCCCTCATACGGTTGAATATTATTAAGCTTCAAGTATTTTTATTTTCCGCTGCCGGCGAGCATGTCCCGATATCAGCTCCTTTTCTCCTTTGGGATGGGAGAAAGGTCTCAGCCTTCTCCCATCCCGCAAAAACCAGGGTCTAGTGCATATCTACAACTGCATCCAGGTAGGCCGGTGTGGTGCGCTGGATGGTAAGGGTAGCGCCAGTAACCGGTTTGACCTCCAGGGTGAAGGTGTGATAGGTATCGACATAGTCGGTGCCGATGAAATGTTCTTCGGAACCAGAGAGTGCATTGGACCAGGTGCCTGTTGTTTGGCTATGCAGCCAGACGGAGATGATAGCCTTCTCACCCGGGTCCAGCATGGTATCCCCATTCTTCTTGCCGATGAACCTGGCCGTCCAGGCAATATCCGAGATGGTGACATCCTGGTCGTTAAAGGCGATCTGTAATCTGTTGGCCCCAGCGGAGGGCTCGGTCAGATCAGACGTGTCGGAATCATAGTCAAAAGCCGAGGTCAGATCGATGGATGTGCCATCAGTAGCCAGGGCGATGGTGAAGTCAATACGCCCGATGCTGACCGCACCGTTCAGAGTATCCCTGTAACCTACGACGCCTCCCAGGATCTCCAGTGTTCCCTGGGTCTCCTTCAGACCGGAGTAAACAGCCTCCTGGCTTTTCTGGGTGGAAAACAGGCCGGCAGACAGTACGGTGTAGGCGAAGACTGCGGCCACAACCACAAAGGCAATCAGGATGATGGCCGTTTCCAGGCCGGTTATACCTTTTTGCTCTTTGTATATCAACTTAGTTAACTTTTTTAGCATTGTTCTAATTGCCTCCTTTAATTCGTACACACAACATTTTTGGCCTTAATGCAAATCATTGATGTCGTTGATGGTGCCCGGCAGGGTCCGCTCAAAACTGAGTACCGCGCCTTTGGCCGTCTTGATCTCAATGGTAAAGGTACTGTTGGCAATGAGATCGGTCCCAAGAGCGTCAACCAGGTCGCCGGCGCCGTCATCATCGCCTATTGTCAATTCAAACTGCTCATTGGACTCCAGCAGGTTGTTGTCGTTGTCCATACCTACGGGAGCGGTATACCAGAACAGGTTGTCCACCCTCTGGTCCTTGTTTACCAGGGAAACCGTGACGTAGTTGTTGCTGCCTTCGGTCGCAAGACCGTGAGTGTCGTTAACCGGATTGGTGAAATCGATGGATTCGCCGCCCGTGGCAATAGCTATGGTAAAGATCAATTGACCGATTTTACCCGAATCTGATTCCTTGGCGATAACCGAGCTCTTCAGCTCCATGGTGCTCTGTGTCCTCTCCAGGCCGGAGTAGACAGCCTCCTGGCTTTTCTGGGTGGAGAACAGGCCCGCTGAAAGAACGGTGTAGGCGAAGACCGCGGCAACGACTACAAATGCGATCAGGATGATGGCCGTTTCCAGGCCGGTGATACCCTTTTGTTCACCATATATTCGTTTTATTAGCTTTCTCAGCATTTTTACCTCCTAATTTTGTTGACCGGGTTTACTATTTATACTCTTTGTTTTGGTTAGTTCAGGTTGTCTATGCCGTATAATCTGGCTGGCATGGTCCTCTCGAAGCTGAGCACTGCACCCTTGGGTGACTTGATCTCCAGAGTGAACTGATGGTTGGCATCTACCTTGTTGGAAGTGGCATTGACAGCATCCAGGGAGATAGTAAGCTTGATCTTCTCACCCGGGTCCAGCATATAGTCACCGTTGGTATTGCCTATCCAGGTAGCTGACCAGACTACATCGGTAAAGTGAGAATAGGAATCATTGTAGTTGACTACCATCTTGTTGGTCTTTGGAGCAGTCCAAAGTCCGGCGCTGCTTCCGCTTCCAGGGCTGAAATCCACAGGCTGTCCGCCGGTAGCCAGAGAAAGGGTCAGGATGATATCGCTGGCATAGGGCGTCCATTCTTTGGTGGAATCCCACAGGCTGACATTGTTGACCTGGATATCATCGATATAAACATCTCCGGAAAGAGCATCAGTTACGGCATAAATTCCGAAATACATATCGCCCTCATCAGCCAGAACAACATCTACACTGTAGAGATGCCACTCGGTATCATCAGCGTCAATAGTGACCTGTGTTGTAGCTTCTGTCGTTATGCCGGCAGCGGCAGAATTAATGGCGAAAGCCAGATCGCTTTCCAGTCCTGCATCAGCGAGCTTGGCCCAGAAAGTAATCGTATCGTCCTGTAAAACAGCGACAGTAGCCAGTTTATAGGCCAGCGTATCACCGAGAGCTGCGGCAGTTGCGGTTACCTTAAGGCTTCCTACGCCCTGATGCACTTCGGTTTCTTCAAGTAAAACTGCACCGGTCTCATCCAGTTTATCAAAATACGTTGCAACGACATCGCAGGTCTCTGCCGCTTTGGGATCTGCCTGTGACAGGACTCCGCCCTTGACCACCAGCGTGTTCTGGGTCTCCTGCAAGCCGGAATAGACTGCTTCCTGGCTTTTCTGGGTTGAGAACAGGCCGGCTGAAAGCACGGTGTAGGCGAAGACCGCGGCTACTACTACGAACGCGATCAGGATGATGGCTGTCTCAAGCCCCGTAATACCCTTCTGTTCTTTGAAAATTTGTTTCAGAAATCTTTTCTTGGTTAGAATTCTTTTTAACATTGTGCCTCCTTAATAAACTATGCTTTCTATTTATTACCAGACTTCAGATTGCCTGTTGAATTTTCAATTTCTCCGATACGCACCCCCTTAATCAAACTGTATTTCATATCTTCAAATATTCTCCTGAATATCGACCTTCCGAACTTATTACCGCAAATTCACCAGCGAGCTGACGCGTGAGGGAAGAGTACGCTCAATCGCCAAAACTGAGCCATCCGGCGGCTTGATCTCCAGTGTAAAACAATGGTAAGGACCCAGTTTCTGAGCATCGTCGGAAGCACCGGCATTCACGAATGAGAGAAAAACCGTAATCTGGGCCAGCTCTCCCGGATCAAGCATGGCATCGCCGTTATTGGTGTTGATCATCTCCATCGACCATGGAAGAGAGGGATACAGATGAAAATTGTCATAATAGGAAATTATCAGTTTATTGTTTATGACGAAACCTGACGGTAACTCGGTGGTTGTTATTGTCTCACTGGGAGTTGGAGTTGGAGTCTCATTGGTAGTACCGTAATAGTCCGTCAGGTCAACCGCACTGCCGCCGGGGACCACGCCCACGGTGAAAAAGGCCCTGGTGGCATATCCCCCTTCCATCTGGACAACAACGTCGCTTTTTACTTCCAGTGTCGACCTGGTCTGCTCGATGCCGGCATTGACCGCGTCCTTGGCCTTCTGTGATGAAAACAGTCCGGATGAAATCACCACGTAAGCCAGGACTGATGCCACTATGACGAAAGCGATCAGGATGATGGCTGTCTCCAGGCCCGTAATACCTTTTTCGTTCTGTAACTTTTTCATTTTTATAGACATTCTTTCATTCCTCGCCCGATAATAGGTTGAATTAATCTTAAACTCGAACATTTCCCGGGACAATCATATTGCCACACAATTCCACTGAGGTTTTTGACATACTATTTATCAAAAAAGGTACTAGTAAATAGTGGGTAATATACTACAGTAAAAATGGTACTTAGAGTCCATTACCAAGGTATTTGTTGTGTGGCATAATTTTTAACGTTTGGTACTCGCATAGTACCAAATACCCAGAGACGGCAATACTAGCAAATAAGTAATAAGCAGTACTGAATCATAATCTGTCTATAGAGGAGAAGAAAATGGGCGAAAAAAATCAGATGGTCAAACTGTACATTATCGAGGAACAGCGGATATTTAATAATGTATATAAAGAGGTTTTTTTACCCCTTAACTCAATCTACCTGATGGGTATCAACAACAACACAGACCTTGACGCAATCAAACCGGAAATAAAATCCCTCGATCCCAATGTACTTTTTATAAGCATCAAGAGACTGGACGCCAATCTGGTTGAAAACCTGAAAGAGATCAGAGCTGAGTTCCCCAACATGAGCTTCGTGGTCAGCTTTATCTCACATAATGCCCAGAATATCATCGCCCTCAGGAAACTGACCGCCGGATCGCAATGCGGCATGGCCTTGCTGCTCAAGCAGTCGGTGGATCGAGCCGAGCAGCTTTGCAATGTTATCAAGGCGGTTAATGAAGGACAGGTCATCCTGGACTCCATGATCACGGACCTTATCTTCTCCGAAAGAGACCAGGGCCCTATAAAGGAGCTTACTCCCCGCGAACGCCGCATCATTGACCTGATATCCAAGGGATTCACCAATTCCAGTATCGCCAAGGCCCTTTACATTGATATTAGAACGGTCCAGCACCACATTAACAATATTTATAGTAAACTAAAAGAAGAGCCTGATTTTAATACCGGCCATCCCAGGGTCAGTGCAGCCAGGATTTACCTGGAGACAACCGGGGAACTCTTGACCTGCGGAACACAGGAGGTCGTCAAATCCAGCCGGAACTAAATACGGCTCTCAGAAGAATGAGAAGGAGGATTTGCAGTCGGCTTTTCTTTGCGGCTTCACCGAATTTTCCTGGCAGCTAAAATATGCTAAAATACAGAAATGATCCGGCAGAATCGGACTTATTGAAACAAGCCGCATAATCGAGCTGTAAACAGTCTGACTAAGCACGAAATTCCTCTGGGCTGAATATTGAATATCTAACCGCAACTGTCTAAAAGGGAAAGCTATGAACACTAAGATTTTAATAATTGAAGACGATCGAGAGGTAGTCGAGACTGTTTTATTGATCTTCAACTATCACTGGCCTGAAGCACAGGTTATTTTTTCTTATCTGGGCGAGCAGGGTGTTGATCTGGTAAAAAACGAAAAGCCTGATGCAGTTATCCTTGATCTGGGTCTCCCTGACATCTCAGGATTCGAGGTAATGAAAAAGATCAGGCTATTTTCTTCCGTTCCTATTATCGTGCTCACAGCCCATTCCGAGGAAGATGAGATAGTCAAAGCCCTCGAAGAAGAAGCCACGGACTATGTTATCAAGCCTTTCAGACACCGCGAGCTTTTGGCCCGTGTTCAATCCCATGTAAATCGCTGGAAGATCAACGAAATCAGGACGATGATCCAACGAAAGATAACAGCCTAGGGTTTGTTTTGGCTATTTATTACCCTTTTACTCTCCTGTCAATAGATAGGGTTTAAAGGGTCAGCGAATATAATCAGGTGGTTTTTCAACCGGGTATTGGCCCGAATTCATACTGAGGGTATACCCTGGTAATTTTGTTTTTTGGATAAAACGGGAAGATTATGCCGGATATTCCATCCAGGATAAACCTCTGCTGGATAGAAGAGCAAGAACTCTTCCAGAAGCTTTACAGCGCCATTTTTACACCAGATAGTCCTGTTAATGTTGTATGTAATTCCAACACAGAGTTCAGCGATTTCGATAGCGTCCACCAGAAAATCATCTCATCGCGCCCGGATGTTTTCATGGTGGGCTGTAAATATATCTCAAAAGACCTTTTAAAAGATCTGAGTAAGCTCCAATCCCAATTTCCCAGGCTGGGAGTAGTACTTCTGGCCTCAATACTGAAATATGACGACCTGATACTGATAAAGCAGCACATCGAAAGTACCAGATCACCTTTCGGTTTTCTTTTTAAGAAATCCTTGACACACACGGAGCAACTTTTCAGCATTATTTCGCTTGTCAATATGGGGCAGCAGGTTATCGATCCCACACTTTCAAACCTGATGCTGTACGACCGTGACAGGATGTCACTGTTCCAGGGGCTCACGCCGCGTGAGATGGAGATCCTGAATTTGATCGCAAAAGGATATACCAATACAGCCATCAGCGAGAAGCTCTGGATCGATGTAAAAACCGTCAGGCATCATATAAATAACGTATACAGCAAATTGCAGACTACGGATAAGTTCGACAACAGGCACCCCAGAGTAAGTGCCACCAATGCCTATTTGAGACTGACCGGGCAGCTAACATTCGAGGACGATATTCTGGAAGAGTAGTCAATCCTATCGTCCGTGAGCATTCAAAACCGCCGTTGTATTTTAAAAACTAAAATTGACCTTATGTAATCCAGGCTGTCATTAAGTATGAAAGTACCAGCCGCCCCGGTCAGCCCAGGTAAGAATTCCCCTTAATTCATATAGAAACAAAGCAATGTTGTAAAGATGGATAACAGGCAGACAATCGATAAACAAAAGAACACCAGGGAATCCGCACACGACTGGATGGCCGAGGGCGATGCCTATTATAAGGAACATCAATACAAGGAAGCCCTTAACTCCTATACCAGGGCAGTGGAGGAACAACCTCAGAGTGCCCTGGCCTGGCATAATCATGCCCAGGCGCTTGTCATGTGTCTTAAATACCCCGAGTCAGTGATCAGTTGCGGCAAAGCCCTTGAGCTAAACCCCAAAAACGCCGCTACATGGTTTCTGAAAAGTTTCGCTCATGGCGTCATGGGGCAGTACCAGGAAGCCCTGGACACTTGCACGAAGGGTCTTGAAATCGATCCCAGCAATAATATGGTCTGGTGCACAAAGGGACAATACCTGTATGCTTTAGGAAGGCTGGAAGAGGCGCTGGAATGCTTCGGCACCGCTTTGAAAATGAGTCCCGATAACGAGTATTTCCAGGCTGTCAACGAAAAAGTCACGAAATGGCTTCAGCGGGACGGTCAAAGCCAGGAGGCAGCCAACCGGATCATCGAGTTTTTGCAGAAGGGCGGATACCAGGATGCCCTGATATCATACAAGGAATCTCTCAAAGTCGATCCAAGGAGCGTCAGCAAGGCCTTTGAAAAGGACTATGCCCTAGCCCATCTGGTCAATCCTGAAAAGATGATAAAGGACTTTGAAAAGACCAGGGTAACAGACCAACCCCAGCTTACGCTGGAATTAGCTCAGAAAGAGTTTGAATTCAGCCGCGAAACGTGGGTGGAAGTAACTCTTTCGAACAGGGGAAAGACTTCGGCTAGAGATATTACCCTGTCTTTTTGTTCCGATGTCGTTATCAAGCAACTGGATATCTCACCCGAAATGCTGCAAAGAATGAAACTGGGCGATAAAACCGCCAACCTGGATGTGATCCCGGAGCTACTGGCGGGAAACCAGGTCAAAAAATTAATTTCTCTTACGCCAGCCAAGCTGGGACAGGTGGACCTTGAAGTACAGGTCAATTATACCGACTCCTGGGGAGCCAAACAGTGTAAACCTACGGTCTGCTGGATCTCTGTCTTCAAACCCGGAGGTCAGATGCCCGCTGTTCCGGGATATAAACTGATGTGGAGATTGAGCACCAGCGAATCTGCCAATATCTATATCGCCCAGCGGACCTCAGATTCGTTAAAAGCCGTGATTAAAATTCCCCTGTTCAATCCTGACCAGACAGCACTGATATCCGAATTCCTGAACGAAATAAAACAGACCAGCAAACTCAGCCATCCCAATATACCCAGGATTTTTCAGTGCGGCGAAAAACCGTCGCCCTGGATTGCCCTGGAATATCTCTCCAAGGGCTCGCTTGCCCGCCGCATAGGCAGATTGAGCCTGATGGAGTCTCTGCAAATCGCCGTCAAACTGGCCGATGCCCTCTCCTATGCCAAAACTTTCCGTATTATGCACCGCTGCATTACATCGGATAATGTCCTTTTCGACGAAAAAGACAATCCCAGGCTGATTAACTGGCGTATAGGCACTATCACCCAAAAATTGCATAAAAATAGCTCTGTTATTGAAAACGTCAATGCCTACTATCCTCCCGAGAAAGTAACTAGCGGCCTGGGTGGAGCAGACTGGCTTTCGGATGTGTACCAGTACGGAGTATTAATGTACGAAATGCTGACCGGTAAGCCCCCTTTTGAAGGAAAAGAACAGGAAATAATCAATAAAATTCTCAAGGAAAATCCGCCGGTCCCTTCTACCTTTAACGAAGAAATCGATAAATCGCTGGACAAGCTGGTCATGTCCTGCCTGGTGAAAAACAAGAATAACCGCTATCAGAATATTTCAAACATGAAAAACGACCTGGCGAAAATCATCGATGAACTCAAGAACCATAAAGTCGGATCACGAGGATAACACCAGGCAAATACATATCATATCTAGCACTTGTTTTAATGCATCATTCAAAGGAGCGGAGTGACGAATCAATCGCCCATGACACTTGCCGGTGTCACCCTAAAGGATGAAAACTGAGTCGAGCGGCCGGTTGAGCCACAGACGAGCAAATCCCGGTCACCGTCCTGAACAAAATTAAGGCTGCCACTTGCGGAGTCTGCCCGGCGCACCCGCAGGCGACCCAGCCGGATACTCCACAATAGCAGTTTTCGTAAGAATCGCCCATTCTGGCTTGCAGCCAGCACCACGAAGGATGAAAATCCTTTTCCCTCTCTTCCACTTTCCTCTCCCCTATTCCTTAATTCGCCGCAGCGAATAGGATGGCGGGTACCCTTTGGGTGCCGAGGAATCAGAAGGTGAGGGGACAATAAAGGTCTATTTTCTGGGTAATCTGAAGCCCCTATAAATGATATCAGGAAGAACCAGGACTCCATACCAGACCTGAAACACGGGCAGAAATGGGCAAATTTATCCTGATCACTGATACAAATCACTGAGATCGCTTCGGAGGTGAAAAGGTCTTTAATTCACCCTCATCTAACTTCTCCCCTCAAGGGAGAAGAATGCTTCAAGTTGTAGCACATCCAGTTTCTTCCTTTGAAAAAGGAAGACGGGAGATGGATTTTCCCTCCTTTTTCTGTCCGCACCTTCCAGGGGATATGAAGATAGGTTGGATTCAAACTACTCCATATCCAGAGATTCCTGCAACTTTAACGGAGAAAAGTGCAGCCCTATCAATCAGGCACCTTATTCCTGACCCGTAACCTATTTACTCATACCTTCCTCTGGTATATGATGAATTAAGCACACACTCTCTCCCCATTAAGGACAACCTTCATGAAAGCCGAAATAATAGCCAGCGGGACCGAACTGCTGCTGGGCGAAACAGCCGATACCAACACAGCCTTTATCGCCCGTGAACTCGCCATACTGGGTATAGACCTGTATTATTCTTCCATAGTAGGAGACAACTACGAAAGATTCATGGGAGTACTGAAGCAGGCCCTTCAACGCTCAGATATCGTTATAATCACCGGCGGTCTGGGACCTACAAGGGGAGATATTACAAGGGAAGTAATAGCCGGCACCTTTAACGAAAAGATGGAAATCGACCCCGAGCAAAAACAGCGTATTGTAGAATTTTTTGAAAGAATGCACCTTCAGATAACCGAAAATAACTATAAACAGGCGGCGGTCATCCCTTCAGCCGTGGCTATCTCCAATCCCCTGGGCACAGCTCCGGGTTGGTGGGCCGAGAAAAACGGTAAGACGGTTGTTGCTCTGCCGGGGCCCCCCGGTGAGATGCAGCCGATGTGGAGAAGCGCTGTTTTTTCACGGCTGGAACAAAAGGGAGAAGCGGTCATTATGTCCCGTACTCTCAAGACCTGGGGGTTGTCCGAAGCCATGGTTGACCAGATGGTCGGACCTTATATGTCAATGTCCAATCCTACTCTGGCTCTCTATGCCAAATCGGACGGCATCCAGATGCGCATTACCGCCAAATCGGACAGCCGTTCAAAGGCCGCCGAACTTATCCGCCGGCGCGAGTCAGAAATACGCCAGATTCTTAAAGACAATATCTGGGGTACTGACAACGATGTTCTTGAAGAGGTAATCAGCCGCTTGATTATTAGTAAGGAATTGACCCTGGCTGTAGCAGAGTCTTTTACAGGCGGTTTCCTCTCCTTCTCCCTTTCTTCCGCTCCGGAAAGCAAGAAATTCTTCAGGGGAGGAATCACAGCCGTGGAGGAACAGAACAGGGTTTCCCTGGGTGTTTTAACGCGGACTGATGAAAAAGCCGGAGATTCCTCGGCTTCAAGGATGGCGGATATTGCCCGCCGGAATTTTAATGCGGATATCGGCATAGGCATCGACGGTTACATTGAAAACACTCCGGATGCCGTAACCTGCAAGGCCTACATCTCTCTCAGTCTCAAGGACAAAGGTCAAAATATCTCGCAGACCCATACGGGCAGGCCTCTGTTGCTGGTAAGAAGATCGGTAATGCATGCCCTCTTCGCGTTAAGGACCGTTCTGCTGGAATATGATTAAAAAGACGTAAACTGGTTTTCCTTTGCAAAAAGAGGGTATTTCATTGTATACTAAAGTCGTTTTGGTTTTGGACTCCGGCGATAAAAAGCAAACCAGTTTAGGGGAACCCTGAACCGGAGCAAATTTTTTTAGGAGGACCTCCCAGGTGGACTTAAAGGATATATCACTTGTATGTCATGATTGCGGCGCTACTTATGTCTTTAGCGTTGAGGAGCAGCAGGCTTTTCAGGCTAAGGGACATACCCACCCTCCCAAACGCTGTCCGGCCTGCCGCGCAAAAAGGGCAGCCCGGAAACCCGAGCATAATACAGATAAGGACAAATATACCACACCCACCTTCACCCCCGCAGCCCGCCAGATGTTTACGGTCACCTGCAGCGAATGCGGTAAGGAAACCCAGGTCCCTTTCGAACCACGCGCCGGCAGGCCTGTCTATTGTTCTGATTGCTACCGGAAGACCCGGTCCAGCAAATAGAACCCCGCCCTGGTAATCGGGTAGGAGCTGAGCGATTAGTTCACTCAGCGTCCTCCCACACCACCGTACGTACCGTTCGGTATACGGCGGTTCAACAGAA